>DASWUO010000082.1:0-8058 GCA_036401615.1 Bacilli bacterium
TATAAATTGAATTTAATATCAAATTTCTCTCTCTCGATATCCTCGACCGAAGGAAAAGATTTGACCACTTCCCCGTGAGCCTCCAATAAATTAAAAACCATATAAGCCCGGGCAGCTTTGAGAATGCAATCCTCCCGCACGGAAACTTCCAAATAGAATACATCGTGTTTGGACTCTATAGCTTGCTGCAATACAGAGAATTGGTATTGGTCCAAGTGGATGGGTGAACGAATCTCTTGTTTTATTAAAAGGTTGGGTTTGTTTTCATAATCCCTGGACACCACAGAATTCAGGCTTCCGATAATATGTTTCACATCGGCTTTCCCGGTACCCCCGTTCGTTATATCCAAAACCATAGTTTCCAATGCATCCAAGCTCTTAAACAATGTATCAAAAATAAAGGGATTCATCTCAAGCTTGCTGTTCCTGAGCAGATCCAAGATATTCTCCATTTCGTGTGTAAGCGAGGCCATATCCTCAAAACCCATCGTGGCCGACATTCCTTTTAAAGTGTGGGCTGAACGAAAGATGTGTTGCACAATGCCAATATCCTGCGGGTTGTTTTCCAAACTCAATAAATTTTCATTTAAAGCTTGAAGATGATCTTTAGACTCATCCAGAAATATAGAAAGATATTGATTTAATTCCAAAACTGCACCCCCTAAGATTGGACTAATTCAATTAATTTGCTTGATATCTCTTCCAACGGCAAAACATAGTCTACTTGATTTAATTCAACTGCAGCTCGGGGCATGCCGTATACTACACAGGACTCCTCGGCTTCAACTATAGTGGAACTGACGCCGGATTCGATCAATACACTCATTCCCTTTGCCCCGTCGCTTCCCATACCTGTCATGATTACAATATGTCTCTCTAACTCATGATGGGGAACCAAGGATTCAAACATGGTGTCTACGGACGGCCGATGGCCTGATCGCAATTCTTCTTTAGAAAGACGTATCTGGTATTGGGCACCCTTCTTAACCAATGTCATATGCCAACCTCCTGGGGCAATATAGGCCGTCCCTGAAGTAATAATACTTTCATCTTCAGCTTCTACAACTTTTATCTTCGAAAGAGAGTCGAGTCTTAAGGCCAATGACTTAGTGAATTTGGGAGGCATATGTTGAACGATTAGGATAGGCGCAAGAAAGGACTCTGGAAGCCGGGTAATCAGTTGTTGAAGTGCTCTGGGTCCTCCGGTAGAGGTGCCTATTGCCACTAAATGTTGAAAGGAAGCACTGCGCAACATCAATTTCACTCCGATCTGAGGGTTAGATAGGGATGTTGGATCTAAATTACTTCAATAATTTCAACATTCTATTTAGGAATCCTTTAACCTCCCCCGTTGGCTGCTCTTCAGAAATTTTCTGCCCCGAAATAAAGGCATCTGCCAATTCACCAATCCCTTTGCTGGCAGGACATCTTGGAAAGGCTATAGTGAAGGGAATCTGTTTTTTGACCGCTTTAGATACATGAATATCATCTTCAATATATCCTAATGTCGGAATATCTATATCAAGGAATTGTTTAGCAACCAAACTGATTTTTTCTGCCGTCCTTTTCCCTTCATAAGCATCAGTTACCCGGTTGATCACCAATTGAAAGGGAACATTATATTTCATATTGTTAACCATTTTGATAATCGCATAAGCATCGGTTATCGACGTGGGCTCGGGTGTTGTAACAACGATGGTTTCATCAGCAGCTACAATAAATTTTAGCGTTTCCTTGGAAAGGCCCGCCCCGGTATCGAATATAATAAAATCCACATATCCGCTTAATTGGTTTACTTCCTGGGCAAAATAATCCAGCTCTTCATCGGAGAGCCGCAGAAGATCGTTGAATCCCGAACCACCGGCTATAAATTGCAAGTCATTATGCCCTTTATATATGATTTCCCAAATGGATTTTTCTTTCTTAAGCAGATGGTATAAATTGAATTTGGGTGAGGCTCCCATTAATACATCAATGTTGGCCAAACCAATGTCGGCATCAAAAACCAGAACTTTATAGCCGCGTGCTTGCAAGGCTAAGGCAAAGTTCAAGGTAAAATTGGATTTTCCTGCTCCGCCCTTACCGCTTGTTACGGTAATGATCCGTGTGGACTTTTTCCCGGTATCATTATGTGACCTGATTAAATTCCTTAAGATTTGTGCTTGATCACTCATCGGGATATGCCTCCTCCAAGATTCTTTCAATAATAAGATCTTCATTTAATTCAACTATATCATCCGGTACATTCTGGCCATTCGTGATGTAGCCAAGTTTGAGAGAAAAATCATGGGTTAAATTTATGATGGAACCGAAGGTTCCGGTTTCATCCATCTTCGTAAACAAAACCTTATCTACTTTAAACTTGGAAAAATTCTTGGTAATCACTTTCATATCCTTATACTTGGTTGTTAGACTTAGAACCAAATAGGTTTCACTGTTGCCTTTAGACTGCAGAAGGCTGTTTAGTTCAGAAACATACATTTCATTGCGGTAATTTCTTCCGGCGGTATCCATAAAGATAATGTCTCGATCCGCTAATTGTTTTAAAGCCTTAGCCAGATCCTGGGGTGAGAATACCACTTCCAGGGGAACATTTAGAATGGTTGCATAGGTTTTCAATTGTTCAACTGCGGCAATCCTATAGGTATCAGAAGTGATTAATCCTACTTTCCGGTTATTTTTAAGTACTTGTTCAGCTGCAAGTTTGGCAATCGTTGTCGTTTTTCCGACCCCGGTGGGTCCCACCAAATGGACTATTCTTGTATCGGGTAATATGCCCTTAGTCCCGTCTGACTTCAATATAAGAGCCAATTGGTTTTTAATAAGCCCACGGGCTTGATCCTCCGTCACTTCTTCTACAGGACCCTGAATCTCAGCCATGGCATTCTGTAAAATAAGTTTAACCAAACGGGGATCGACTTCATGCTCATAAAGCCGCATCTCAAGCTTTTCAAAAAACGGGGAAGCCTTAGGGATGTCTTTATTGTTAATAGATAGTTTATATACAATATCCTTCATTTGTTTCATTTCTTCCAGCAGTAAAGCATCATTGGATTTTGTCGGTTTTGCCTGTTCAGCTGCAATCATGGCTTGAACAGGTTCTCTTACTAAAATCCCAACGGATGCCTGAGCAGCGTTTAAAGCAACTGCTGCTTCAGATTTAACTAAGTTTACGGGAGACGGGTTACCCATGGCTTCTTTCACTGCCGGGTTATCCGCTTGATTAGCAGATTCAATGGCGGCAATGACTTCTATTCTCTTTTTGGTGAATAACCCCAAGAAACCCCCGACTCGAATCTCTTTGGTATTTAGGATCACGGCATCTTTTCCTAAGTCACTGCGAATTTTCTTTAAGGCGTCCGGCATAGAATCGACCACATAACGCTTCACTCTCATAAGTTCACCACCCCTACACTATGAATTTCGACATTGGGCTCTAATTCGCTATAGGATAATACCGGAATGTCATGCATGGTTCTTTCCAATAACTGGCGAAGATACATTCTGATCGTAGGCGAAGTGAGTATAATGGGCTGCTGCCCGGTTTGGATCAATTTACTGACTTGTTCATTTAATTTCTGATAGATCATCTGTGTGGAAGCCGGGTCTAATACAAGATAAGTTCCTTGATCCGATTGCTGGACAGAATCTGTAATTTTCTTTTCCAGAATGGAACCGATTGTAATGACTTTCAACGATTCGCCGGAAGAAGTATATTGCTGCGTAATCTGTCTGGATAGCTTCTGCCTCACGTATTCTGTAAGTATTTCTGGATCCTTTGTGTAAGACCCGTAATCTGCTAAGGTTTCGAATATAGTGACCATATCTCTTATTGAAATCTTCTCCTTTAAGAGCTTGGCCAGAACTTTCTGGACATCACCAATGGACATTACGCCGGGAATAAGCTCGTCTACTAAAGCAGGATAAGCTTCTTTCACATTCTCTACTAAAGTCTTGGTCTCTTGCCTGCCTACAATTTCGTGAGCGTGTTTCTTAATAATCTCCGTCAGATGAGTAGAAACGACTGAAGGAGGGTCAACCACGGTATATCCGGAAAGTTCTGCCCTTTCTTTAGTCGATTCATCTATCCAGATCGCGGGAAGGCCAAATGCCGGCTCCAGTGTTTCTATACCGGAAATGGAATCATCATCGAAACCCGGACTCATGGCTAGATAATGGTTAAGTAATAATTCACCGCGTGCAACCGTATTTCCTTTAATTTTGATCACATATTCATTAGGTTTGAGTTGAATATTGTCACGAATCCTAATGACTGGAACAATAAGTCCCAATTCCAATGCACATTGTCTGCGTATCATGATGATTCGATCCAATAAATCGCCACCCTGCTGTGTATCTGCTAAAGGAATCAATCCATAGCCGAATTCAAATTCTATGGGATCAACCTGTAATAAATTAATGACACTTTCCGGGCTTCTAACCTCTTCAATTTGTTTTTCTTCCACCATTTGTTCGTCTTCCACCTGTTTCTTGTCTAACTTCTTCTGCGTTTTATAGGCAGCATATATAAGCGTCGCTGCTATCGGAAGGGTGGCAAAAGGACCGATTGGAGTAAACAAACCTAAAGCACACAGAGTTCCGGCTACAATGTAAAACAGCTTTGGAAAATTGAAGATTTGGGATGTAATATCAGAGGCAAAATTGCCGTCTGAAGCAGCCCTGGTTACAATTAAACCGGTAGCTGTGGAAATCAGCAGAGCCGGAATTTGGCTGACCAACCCGTCTCCAATCGTTAAGATAGAGTACACTTCCAGAGATTCTCCAAAAGGCATCCCATGAATAGCCATTCCAATAATAAATCCGCCAAATAAGTTAATCATGAGAATAATAATACCTGCTATAGCATCACCTTTAACAAATTTAGTGGCTCCATCCATGGCTCCATAAAAGTCCGCTTCCTTCTCAATCTTCTGTCTTCTTTCTCTGGCTTGAAGTTCATTTATAGAGCCGGTGTTAAGATCAGCATCAATGCTCATTTGTTTCCCGGGCATTGCATCCAGCGTGAACCTTGCTGCAACTTCGGCTACCCGTTCCGAACCCTTGGTAATTACAATGAATTGGACGATTACCAGGATGAGGAAAACAATAAAACCTACGGCAATTTGTCCGCCTGCAACGAAATTCCCGAAGGTCTCGACCACTCTTCCAGCTTCTGCATGAGCAAGAATATTGCGGGTGGTTGATACATTTAAAGCTAGACGAAACAAGGTGGTAACCAGTAAAAGGGAAGGGAAAATGGAGAACTGTAAAGCATCTGTTGTGTTCATAGAAACCAATAAAATGATCAAGGCCATCGATATATTAATAATCAGAAGGAAATCAAGCAAATGAATATTAACGGGTACTACCAGCATCAAGACAATACAGATAATTCCGATTAATACGATTAAATCCTTGGCTTTCACTTGATTCGCCTCCTTTTCCCTGTCTTATTTTCTGCCTTTTAATCTGTATACGTAAGCCAATACTTCGGCAACGGCTTGGAATAAATCGCCAGGTATCGCTTCTCCAATATCCACTTGATCATAAAGGGTTCGGGCTAAAGGCTTGTTTTCCACAATAGCCAGGTTATTTTCTTTAGCAATTTCTTTAATTTTTAAAGCATTGTAATCCATCCCCTTTGCAATCACCTTTGGCGCTTCCATTGAGCCTGTTTCATACTGCAAGGCAATGGCATAGTGGGTTGGGTTTGTGATGATGACATCGGCCTTGGGCACCTCTTGCATCATGCGCTGCATGGCCATTCTTCGCTGCTTCTCTTTAATTTTTGCTTTGATTAAGGGGTCTCCTTCAGATTTCTTATATTCATCCTTAATGTCTTGCTTGGACATCTTAATATTCTTCTCAAACTCATATTTCTGGTAGATGTAGTCGAAAATCGCTAAGATCACCAGCAACCCGGCAATCTTGATCCCAAGAGAGAAGATCATGCTTGCTGTATATTTAAAGATACTATCCAAGGGCATTGTGGACAAAGCCATAATCTCGACCCTTTGACCCCACAATGTAAAATAAACGATAGAACTTATGATGAGCAATTTAAATATGGATTTCAGAAAATCAATAACCGAACGAAGCGAAAATATTTTTTTGGCGCCTTCGATCGGATTTAGTTTACTGAGTTTCATAACCAGAGGATCACCAGATAACAGAAATCCGATTTGCAAGTAGTTTCCCAGAATAGCTATCAGTATAGTAATCGCAAATAAAGGCGATAAGAGAATCAAACCTTGTATAATCAGTTGTCCAAAGATGGCTACTACATTTTCACTGGATAATTCCCAATGCAAGTAATCATTAAAGCTGATGGCGAACAGACCTACAATCCTATCTTTAAAAAAGCTTCCCAGTGCCATCAAGCATAGAAATGAAAATAACAGGATGAAAGCTCCAGGCAGTTCTGCGCTCTTAGCCACCTGCCCCTTCTTGCGGGATTCCTCCCGCTTCTTTGGGGTAGCCGGTTCCGTCTTTTCACCTGCAAAAAGCTGCAAATCCAGTAAGATACGGAAGTCTTTCACAGATAACCCCCCGGACGTTGATCATGGCGTCACTTTTGAATCCTTAATAAAATTTGATGAATGGCTTCAAACATCGTTTTGAACAAATCCTGAAATAAGAAGAGAAAGCTCGGAATGATAATACTCAGAATAAGTAAACCAATAATAATTTTGATAGGGATTCCTACAACAAATATATTCAATTGCGGCACCGTTCTCGCAAGTATGCCCAGGGAGACGTCAACCAGAAACAGGGAAACTATCAAAGGAGCCGCCATCTGAAAGGCAAGATAGAAGACGGAACTCAAGGTGTGGATTAAGAAATCTGCAAGGTTCCCACTTTGGATATGGAGAAATAAATCATGATCCAAGGGCGCCCATTCATAGCTTTTCATAATAGCCAGTAATAAATAGTGGTGGCCGTTAATGGATAAGAATAAGAGCATGGCTAGAATAAACTTAAAATTGCCAAAAATCGGGCTTTGCGCTCCAGTCATAGGGTCTATCACATTGGCAATTCCAAAACCCAACTGCATGTCAATAAAGGAACCGGCAATTTGTACAACTGTAAAAAAGAGATAAGCCACAAAACCAATCAATAACCCCAGTAATGTTTCTTTAATAATAGAGAGTACATAATCCCCATCCACTTCTATTGCTTGCTGCTCACCCAGTGATAGAAAAATGAGCAAACTTACAAAAAAGGCTATGCCCACTTTAAATTGGACCGGCACACCTCTTGATGAGAAAATCGGCACTACTACAAAAAATGCGGTTATTCGACAAAATACAAGCATAAAATTAGGAAGAAACTGCAATATAACTTGCATCCCCTCACAGCCTATCCAATATATTTATAAAGGTTATCCAACAAATTAAAGGTGAAATCAACTAAGGTAGAAAGAATCCATGGACCGAAGACCAATAACGCGAACAATACGGCAACACTTTTAGGAACAAAAGCCAGAGTCTGCTCTTGAATCTGGGTAGTGGCTTGAAAGATACTAACGATTAAACCCACGACCAAGGCAACGATCATCATAGGAGCACTTGCCTTCAAAACCGCATAAACTGCTTCTCCAGCTAATTTTATTACAAAGTCACCACTCATAATCCCCCACCTTAGCATAAGCTTACGAAGCCAGTTTTCTGCGAAAACTCTCAAGTATTAAAGCTTAATAACAATGATTTCACCACAAGATACCAGCCATCCACGAGGATAAACAATAATATTTTGAACGGGAGAGATATCATTACGGGCGGCAGCATCATCATCCCCATGGCCATTAATACACTGGAAACTACCATATCAATGACTAAAAAAGGAATAAAGATCATAAAGCCCATTTGGAAAGCGGTTTTGAGCTCGCTTATGGCATAGGCCGGGATCAAAGCGGTTAAAGGAATATCTGCAAAAGTTTCAGGCTTCTCAGCTTGCGAATAATTCATAAAGAGTAGCAAGTCCTTTTCCCTTGTTTGGTTGGACATGAATTTCTTCAAGGGAATCACAGCTTTTTCCAAAGCAACCGTTTGGTTGATT
>DASWUO010000083.1:0-2437 GCA_036401615.1 Bacilli bacterium
GATGAGATTAATTGTATAAAAGAACTTGAATCTCCCTGATCACTCGCTTCTAATGCCAAATAGTAGTCTAATCGATTTTCTTGTTTAATGATAGCAGGAGGAAACCCATATTTCATTAAGATAAAATTCATGCATAATCGACCAACCCTTCCGTTTCCATCTAAAAACGGATGAATCGAAACAAACTTATAATGGAATAGTGCTGATAATTCGATTGGATGAGATATTAACGCGTTCTCCTCATACCAATTAATCAGTTTCTCCATCTCTGTCGGTACCTGCATGAAAGGGGTATAGTTGTGAATAACTCCACTGGGAGTCAGAACATGATTGTCTTTCGTTTTATAAAGACCGCCTATATGATTCCTTTCTACTTTAACACCTTGAAATATAATGGCATGAAGCTCCTTAATAAGCCCTTCGTTTATTTTGCGGTGTTGGAGGGCTTCTTGTAAAAAATCAATGGCTTCTGCATGGTTTATAACTTCTAGATGCTCTTGCATTGTTTTGCCTTTGATGGTTAATCCTTCGCGAAGGAAGAATGCTGTTTCTTGTAAGGTCAAGGTATTTCCTTCAATCGCATTGGAATGATATGTCCATTCTTCACGAAATTTTTGGGCAATCGTCTTCATGAGACTGCCGTCTACAGGTCTTTTACTTTCCAGCACTTCCTTTAGTTTATCAATATCTGCAAACACTTTTTCACTTCCTCTATCTTCTATGTTATTAACTTTAATTATTGCTATAATCTCTTATTAGTATACTACATGGGCGGCGATAAAGATTTACAATCCATGAAGTGGAAATAGAAAGATTTCAGGGTTCTAATATACCCTCACTTTTCCACCAGCGACCAAAGCTTCAACAGCTCCTCAGGACGCATAGCCTTCAGCTGCTTCTCATACAGGTCAAAATACAACCCGCCCTGCTGCAGCAGCTCTTCATGGGTGCCCCGTTCAACAATTTCCCCGTGGTCGATGACAAGAATCAGGTCGGCCCTTACGACTGTGGCTAACCGGTGTGCGATAATAAAGGTGGTGCGATTATGCATCAACACTTCCAAGGCTTCCGTCACCAGATGTTCCGACTCTGCATCCAGCGCCGAGGTCGCTTCATCAAGAATCAGGATGCGCGGATCCTTAAGCAGCGCCCGTGCAATAGCAATGCGCTGCTTCTGTCCGCCAGAGAGCCTGACCCCACGCTCGCCAATTACCGTGTCATATTGTTGATCCCATTCCATGATAAAGTCATGGGCATTCGCTGCCCTGGCCGCTGCTTGGACATCTTCCAAACTGGCATCGGACCTTCCATATACAATGTTCTCATAGATCGTGCCCGAGAAAAGAATATTATCCTGCAAAACCAAGGCAATCTGCTGACGCAAGTCATTGATATCATAATCACGGAGGTTTACGCCATCCAAGAACACATCGCCTTCATCCGGGTCGTAAAACCGCGGAATAAAGTTAATCAAGGTAGATTTCCCCGCTCCGCTCGGACCTACCAAGGCAATGACTTCACCGGGTTTCGCATGAAAACTGACATTCGTCAATGCGATTCGTTTCTCCTCCACGGTCTTGGGGAGATCCATGATGGTTTTGGGCGGAATGAAATAAAACTTCTTCTCTTGTTTGAATTTTTTGATTAAATCGTGGTCCCCTTTGGCCGCCCCTTCATTTACGACCGGCCTTTCGGTGACATAGGAGAAGGACACATTCACAAATTCAATATCCCCGGTACATTGCTTCAGTGGAAGTGGAGCAGCTTTATTCGTGATTTCCGGGTCAATATCCAATACTTCGAAAATCCTCTCGACATTTGTCATGGAATTCTGAATGGTTACATTCACTTCGGCAAACCGTTGGATGGGTCCATAAAGCTGTGATAAGAGCGCTTGAAAAGCCACCAATTCACCAATCTTCATATCCCCCTGAATCACCAGCCAGCCGCCTGCCAACCAAATGATCAATCCGCCGGTATCACTGAACGTTTGGCTGATTCGCCCGAGGAAATTCGAGAGAATTTGCGCCGTCATGGCATATTTGAAATGATGATTCGCTTGTTTGGTGAAGCGGTTGATTTCTGTTTTTTCCTGATTAAAAGATTGCACGATCTTCATACCCGAGATTCTTTCCACCAGCAAGCCAGACATCCTCTCCATCTGTTGGTGAGTGGATCTCCAGGCAAAACGGATGCGTACGTTTAAATTCGTAAAAGTAAGGTAATATAGCGGCAGCAGCCATAAAGAAAGCCAAGCCAAATCTGCGTTTAGGCTAAACAACATTACAGCGGCAATGATCACCAAAGACAAATCAATCACAATATTGATGATCCCCCCGCCCACCAAATTCTGCGCACCATTCACATCCTGAAGAATACGGGAAACAATGCTGCCCACCTGACGGCTTTCATAATACCGCTGCGATAACCTCTGCAT
>DASWUO010000084.1:0-4747 GCA_036401615.1 Bacilli bacterium
TGAAGTACCTTTGATTTTCATAGCCGGTTAATTCGGAAATTTCATTTACTTTTCGTTCGGTAGCCGTGAGCAGCTCGCATGCCTTTTCCATTCGGAGTCTGGTTAAATACTCTATAAAATTCTCGTTCGTCACAGCCTTAAACAATTTACTGAAATAGCTTGGCTCAATATGGAACCGTGTAGCTATATCCACTAAGCTGAGCTCTTCAAAATAATGCTTTTGGAGAAAATCAATAATTTCCTGAACGGGAAATGAGGAGTCTTGGCCGCCAAAATGCAAAAAGGTTTCCACAATCAAGGCATTCATCTTATCGATATATAACGTTAGCTCTTCCAGATTCATGATATGTTGGTGGACATGATAATCAAATACCCCCTGATTGGAAAAACCGATCTCCTTCATACCACCAGCCACAGTTTCTGCTAATTTGGCATATTCATAATGAACATCTTGGATAACAATATCCTTATTCAGGGTGATTTTGCGAATGAAATGCTCCAAAACATGAATAACTTCCTTCTTATTTTTATTAACTACGGCCTGCTTTAATGTTTTCAGGTCAAAGGATGTCAGAATCTCGACACGGGAAACCGCTGCTTTTGTATCTGCCATAGAAGCAGACAAACCAGACACTTGAAACTTATTTAACCAAAGTTCAGTCAGAGCTTCATCAAAGGCGGCAGGCAGTATTTCTAAACCTTCAAGCTTGCGGCTGATCCCAGCCACTATATCGACCTTCAACACAAAATGAACGGCTTGCTGAAACTCAGTTAATATCTGATCGATTTTAACTATATCGTAGTCGGTCGAAGGCAGGATCACACATAATTTCATCCTGTCGTCAGCAGTATAGATCAACGGAACATCACTTTTTATAATCTCCGACAATATGTTTTCCAAGCTAAACATAAACAAGTCAGCATTTCCGTGATATTTGTTCTCTGCCGCCTCTCTAAATTGACGAAAGGCCATAATAACCATACGGTAGCTGTTGAAAGAATGGGCTATTTTAAACTCTTCCGCTTGCTTTGTAATATCCGCGTGATTCACAATCCGCTGATTGGTTACATGCTGCAGAAAAACCTCCCTTTTTAATTTCCAGGCAGAAATCGCATGATGCTGTTGTTGGCGGAGATTTCCATCTTTCTCTAAGGCTGCAATTGCCTTTGTGATGGCCTTGTTTAAATCCAGAATCGAGACTGGCTTGAGAACGTAATCACAAACTTGATAGGTTAATGCTGCTTTTAAATATTCAAATTCGGAATACCCGCTTATGACAATAACCTTAATTTCTTTATGCGAGGAAAAGAGATTTTCCAGAAACTCCTTCCCGTCCATTACTGGCATATTCATGTCGGTCACAACGATATGCGGTTTGCTGATCTGAATCAACTGCAGCGCTTCCTCACCATGCTTGGCTTCTGCAACCACTTCAACGATATCGGAAAGCTCAGCGATCAATTTACTAATGGCTTTTCTTCCCCATTGTTCATCATCCACAACCATTACTTTATACATCATCGGTTCCTCGCTCTTCTAAGGGAATAGTTATCAATACGGTAGTCCCTTGACCAAAAGTGCTTTCAATATGGATTCCATACACAGGACCATAAACCAATCTCAAACGTTCGTGCACATTTTTCAATCCAATGGAGATGCCCGAATAATCAGCCAGTGATTTTTGCCCTAATATATGGAGTAATTCCGCTAGTTGATTGGGTTCAATTCCAGGTCCATCATCTTTAACCGATATCATGATGTTATCTGCATCCCTTATGGCAGAGACATGGATGCGAAGCCGGGTGTTTTCAATCTTCCCTAAAGCATGGACAATTGCATTTTCAATAATTGGCTGCAATACAAATCGGATCATTTTGAATTCCATTAGCTCATCCTCTACATCTATCTCCGTTTGTAAAAAATCTTCGAATCTTAATCTTTGAATATATAAATAATTGTTCACATGTAATAGTTCCATGCCTAAAGTTGATTCTTTATTGCCCTCATAGAAGCTATACCGGAACATGTCGCCTAGTGCGCTGCACATTTCGTGAACCTCGTAATTTCCGCTGAGCACAGCCTTTCCGCCTATAGTTTGTAACGTATTATATAGAAAATGGGGATTAATCTGGGTTTGCAGGGCAATGATCTGCGCTTCTTTATTTCGCAATTTCGTTTCATACTCCGATTCAATCAAATCCGTGATTTTTCGCGTCATGAAATTAAAATTTCTTGACAACTCCGAGATGTCATCACGCCAATCATTGACTTTCAACGAGACAGCGAAATTTCCATTCCTTACAGCTTTCATCGTTTTTCCTAACAATTGCAGCGGTTTGGTAATGTACTGCTGCGACATCAAGGAGAATAAATAGATGAATAAGATCGCAACAAACAAAATCAGCAATGTCAGGTTGAATATATATTTGCGGTTCTTATTCAATTCTGTGCTTGGATAAACAATGTTTAGCTGGATGTTCCCATGGTCTAAGTAAGCTGTACTAATCAGCTGTGTACGATGATTGCTAAAATTCATTTCAGGCTTGACCTGACTAATGGGAAAATAGGGAATGGAGTAGCTTTGGATCTCTTCTTCGTATATGTTCTCTGTTTGATAAAACTTTTCTCCCTGGGAGTTTTGCAGGACAATTACATTAGGACTGCGATTATATTTCTCAATCATCTTCTGAAGGTCTTTACTTTGGATATAAAATAGAACGGTTCCAATTTTATTCTTGTAATAGGGATCATAAATGGTAATTCCATATACAAAAAGCGACTTATTTAAGCTTTGTTCATGGTAAGTAAACATAAAAGTATGCTGAAAGGGTAAATTCTGCATCTCATCCGAATGAGGTGTGTTCTTGCTCAATTGAATGGGATCATACAGACTGGCTCTTGTCCAACTTTCTTGAAAAGTATTATTGTTTCCATAAAGAATGATCTTAACAATATCTTCATTCTGGCTCTGCATCAGGCGGAAATAATTTTTGAGGGTATCTCTTAAATTAAAGATGTCAGTGTTAGAATCACTTCCATATTCCATGACATCCATAATGCTTGCAAAGCCATAAACCTGAAGTGCCGAATAAGAAAGACTGCTGAAATACTTATCCAGATAGTCAGCTAAATAGTCCGCATTCTGGCCTGCGTTTCGAACCATCGTTTTCTCCAGTAGTCCCGTACTCGTCTGATAAAATAAAAAAGCTAACAGGATCAATGGAATCATAGACACGACTACACTGATCCAGACAATTTTCGTCTTTATGCTTCGATTTAAGAAAAGCTTAATCATGCGCCCACCCCCAATGTTTTCTTGTTTTATTATACCAAGCATTTGAGGCAATAGGCACCGATGCTCGCAATAAATCATCCACCCTTAATTGTACCTTTGACAAATGTGTATACAATCCAATAATTTGGGTAATTGGTGTTCATTTTTTTTGATTGCCGAAAATTCGACATATATATCACAAAATATTGAACATTGAAACGGGGTATCGTTGCACCAAAAAGTTGAACATGCAAAAAACAAATTATTGGATTATCGATATAAAGCTGAGGATGTAATATTAAGAAGTGGACAGGTTTGTGGGATCCTGATCCAACATAAATAATATGAACTGAAGGAGGAATTAAGAATGACACGAAGATTGAAAAAGAACATTCAAGTCATGGTAGTCTTGTTGCTGATGTTTGTCGCCATTTTGTCTTTTAACACATCGGCCTTTGCTGCAGTAACAATCTCGCAATCTGGAAATATTGTAACCGCTACCAACGGAACGATTACAATCACTTACGATGTATCCATCGGGAAAGGGACGTTTAAGACCGGCGGCGGTACGACGCTTATATCTAATTGGTACTCGGATTATAAAATTGTAGGAAACAGTACCCGCATTAATTCCTATGATACAGCAACAAGATCGGCCACCTGGGTCTCGATCGGTACCGACGGTTATGGCACAGGCGGCTATAGATTGACGATCACGAATACTTTGAGTTCAGGCTCGACGATCCTGCTTTATATTAACATGTATGCAGACCAGTCTTATGTCATTGTGGATATGACAGTCAATAACGGCACAAGTCAACAGATCGAAATTATGGAACCAATTGGGGCTAATAATCTGGATATCGGTTCCGGAACGGATAAACGTATCTATACGTCGCCTCATAACAATAACTTTGATTATGGCGTAGCCCCCGTCAATAATTTCGGCAACAGCGAAAACGGCTACGACCGGGTAAGCGGCAGTACGCTGACATGGAGCGCGTTTAATGGGATCAGCCATTGGGTGACGGCGATGTTTGACAACACGGCCAAGCAAGGAGTTATTGGAGGAGCAGCTACGACCGTGAACTGGAAGAGCGATCAGAAACTCGCTGTTGCGTCAACAGCGAACGGGCCTTTGACCGGTTTCTACTTGTACAATACCGGAGGCACGCAAAGCGGCACGTCCGTGTCTTCCGACAAATTCTTCCTGGGCTATTTCAGCGATTACCGGACCGGCCTTGAGACATTCGCAACCGCGTACACCGTCGCCCAGCCTAAATTAGCTTGGACCGGTGCCGTACCTATCGGCTACAATACGTGGTATACGTATTATTCCTTCCCGACCGCCGATGCGATATATGCGATGACGGACTACTTCTTTACTCACCTGAAAGCGCTTGGATACAATTACATCAATCTGGATTGCTGCTATAAAGGCGTTCCGGGGCAAACCGCAAACCAAATCTGGC
>DASWUO010000085.1:0-11176 GCA_036401615.1 Bacilli bacterium
GCTTCTGTGCTTACCATCGGCGGCGAAAACGACAATCGGATCAGTTCAAGGTTTGATAAAGTGTTGACGGAGAATGAACGGATTAAAATTATTGATGCTTTTTCAGAAAAGTATAACAATGGGGAAACCGTGGATTTCGAGGAAAATACCGTGGATCCGGGAATGGCTAAAGAGCTCGGAATCAAAGCGATATGGGCTGTATTTTATGCCGCTCTAGGGCTAGGTGTTTATGTAAGTTTACGTTTTGAATGGCGTTTTGCCGTCGTTGTTGTAATTACTATGATTCATGATGCATTTTTCGTCATAACTCTATTCTCCATTTTCCGGTTGGAAGTCAACCTTCCTTTTCTGGCAGCGATCCTTACAATTATCGGGTATTCGATCAATGATAAGATCGTAATTTTTGACCGGATCCGGGAAAATCTGCGTTTCGCCAAACTTAAGACCTTCGCCGATTTATGCGAATTAGTAAACCGCAGTATTAGACAAACCATGACACGTTCGATTAATACAGTTCTAATGGTACTTATTGCGGCTATCTGTCTTTTCATCTTTGGAAGCGAGGCTATCAAGTTATTCTCATTAGCCATGATCCTAGGTTTAATTAGCGGAGTATACTCCTCGATCTTCATCGCCAGTCAAATATGGCTGCTAATCAAGAATCAATCATTGAATTCCAAAAAAGCAGCAATTACCAAAGAACAGGTTAATTGAAACCTGTTATATACAAGGAGTGGCCTGATGAAGGATCAACGTTTTGTTAAAGCGGAAATTGCCGCATGGGTGGGTATCGTCGGTAATGTTCTATTAGCGTTAATGAAAGGGATCGTCGGGTTGACGGCCAACAGTAAGGCGTTGATTGCCGATGCAGCTCATTCCGCTTCTGATGTGGCTGGCTCTATTGCTGTTCTGGTTGGACTTCGTGCAGCTCAATTACCGCCGGATGAAGACCATCCTTACGGTCATGGCAAAGCAGAATCGATTGCGGCGATTATTGTATCGGTCATATTGCTCTTTGTTGGTGTTGAGATTGGGATCAATGCGATTAAAGCGATCTCCCGGGGAGTACAGGAAGCGCCTGCGGGGTATGCCTTAATTGCCATCATCATTTCAATTGTGGTTAAAGAAGCTATGTTTCAATATAAGTATCGTTTGGGCAAAAAACTTTCCAGCCAAGTGTTGATTGCTAATGCTTGGGAACACCGCTCGGATGTCTACTCCTCCATTGCTGCATTTTTTGGCGTAGGGGCTGCAATAGCGGGAGCCTTTCTGAATCAACCTTGGCTATATTACATGGATCCCGCCGCAGGTGTTGTTGTAGCTTTATTAATCCTGAAGATGGGGTACTCCCTAGTAATGGATTCAATCCATAGTACCATGGATCATGTGCTTCATCAGGAGGATGCGAAAGAGCTGGTGAAAGCAGTACAGTGTGTTAAGGGTGTTGTAGCCGTCGATAGTCTACGGGCAAGAGAACATGGGCATTATGTGGTGGTCGATATTAAGATAAGTGTCAATCCCAAGATATCGGTGGTTGAAGGGCATGATGTGGGCAAGGCGGTTAAATTTCTGCTAATGGACCGGTTTTCTCACGTGTCGGATGTATTGATCCATATCAATCCCTATGACCCGGGCTACCTTTATAAACCTACTGAAGATGCAGAGCAGGAAGAACACCCGCCCTTACTTCATTAACATGTGTACCTTCTCTAAGAGAAAGAAGTGAAGATGTGCTTCAGTCTAGAGCCAGATGGATCATCAGTGATTGCGATCACATCATCGTCCAGCAATTGAAAGATCGATTCAAGATTTCCGAATTCTTGGCCAAGCTGCTTGTTGTGCGGGGCATTACCGGGGAAAAGGAAGTTGAGTTATTTCTGTCAGGGGGTCAGGAGCATTTTCATGACCCTTTTTTATTTGACGGGATGAAAGAGGCTGTAGATCGTATACATATGGCGATTGCCAAGAAGCAGAAGATCCGGATATATGGAGATTACGATGCAGATGGGGTTAGCAGCACTTCGTTAATGATGTTGTTATTTCAAGAGCTTGGAGCTAACTTTGACTATTATATTCCTCACCGTACAAATGAAGGTTATGGACTTAATATCAAGGCTGTTGATTTAGCCAACCATGACCATGTAAATTTGATAGTAACGGTTGATAACGGGATAAGCGCTTATCAAGAGATTGAGTATGCAGCAAGTTTAGGCATTGAAGTCATCGTCACAGACCATCATGAGCCCCCTGGGGTGCTTCCTAACGCTTTGGCTGTAATCAACCCCAAGAAACCTGGCTGCTCTTATCCTTTCAAAGAGTTAGCCGGAGTAGGGGTTGCTTTTAAATTGGCGCAGGCTTTAACCGGTAGAGTTCCTCTTGAATTTATTGAGATTGCTGCGATCGGTACGGTAGCCGATTTAATGCAGCTTGTGGGAGAAAACCGATTAATCGTTAAACTTGGATTACAACGAATGCAGAATAGCGCACATCCAGGTATAAAGGCTCTTCTGCAGTTAAAAGGTGATGATACTAAAGAAATAACGGCCATGCACATTGGTTATTCAATTGCACCCCGAATTAATGCAAGCGGCAGACTGGGCAGTGCAGAAAGTGCCGTCAAACTACTTACGGCTGCGGATGGGCAAGCTGCAGCTAAACTGGCTATGGAGTTGGATCTGCTAAATAAAGAACGCCAATCCTTGGTGGAAGAGATGACACAACAAGCTGCCGAACTGTTAGAACATGAAAGTAAACCCGGCAAGTATAAGGTGATTGTTCTTGCGCAACAGGATTGGAATGTTGGTGTCGTGGGAATTGTTGCTGCCAAGATATTGGACAAACATTACTGTCCTGTGATTATTTTGAGCATTGATCCAACCAGCGGCCTAGCCAAAGGCTCCGCCCGATCCATACCCGGTTTCGATATGTATCAAGCTCTTAAATGTTGTGAAGAATATTTGGATCATTACGGAGGTCATCAGGCAGCAGCAGGCATGACGTTAAGCCAGGATAAGATTCCGCTGTTAAGAGACAAGCTTAATGCTTTGGCAGAGGATTGGTTGACCGAGGAAGATTATTCGCCTCTTTTAAAGGCCGACATGGTATGCAGCTTAGAGGATATCACTGTAGATTATTATGAGCAGATTCAGGGATTAGCTCCATACGGTATGGGAAATCCTTCGCCCAAATTTATTTTCCAGGGAATGAATATAAAAGAGATTCGAACCATGGGGAAAGAACAGCAGCACTTAAAATTAATATGTTCGGATAATCCTCAAGATATGAAAAACGTAATAGAAGTTCTCGGTTTTGGAAAGGGGAAGTTATGCGAACAAATTTCTCCGCTGGCCCAGGTGGATGTGTTTGGTGAATTATCGATAAATGAATGGAATGGGGTAAGAAAACCACAAATCCTCATTCAAGACATTCGGATTTTACATACGCAGGTGTTTGACTGGAGAGGGAAACAAGCCAACCAACATAAGATATATCCTTGGTTCTCTTCATTAAGCTCAAACAGGCAATTCAAAGGCGAACATGCCATTCTTCTTTCAGCTGCCGATGAACGGAAACAACTGCCCGAAGCATTCGAGACATCAAACCATTCCATTTGGACATTGGATGGGGCTGCAGGGATTCTTCCGGTAAATAACATAGCCCATAACATCGATATTTATGACATTACAGATCTTTATCTATATTCCATTCCAGGAAGTCTCAGTCTGCTCAAAAATGGTTTACCCGCTTTTCCTTCTGCACAGCGGATTTATGCTATGTTTACGGATTTAAGCCACAAAGCAGCGATCTCTTTGCCGACGAGAGATACCTTTAAGAAGGTGTATACCCTCCTGCAGCAACAGGGTCAATGGGAAGCTGACAACATTCGGATCATTGATGGAATCAGCACTAAATCAGGTGTTGGGGTTGGGGTTGTTGAATTTATTATAGAGGTATTCGAGCAGCTGCATTTTATAAAACGAAATGCGGACATCTATGTTTGTGATCCCACTCCTCCGAAAAAGGATTTAGCCGCTTCAAAAATTTATGAACAAAGAAGCCTTCTAAGAAGCTTGCGGGAAGAATCAGAGCAAACTTTAATATTTTCCACAGCCAAGGAATTGGTTGAATGGATTATGAATCACCGCATGAGGGATGAGAATAAACATTTATTGGAGGAAATGGCATGAATTTTAAAGAACATATTCGAGTGATCGAGAATTTCCCGATACAAGGAATCCGCTTTAAAGATATCACGACGTTATTAAAGAAAGGTACTGTATTTAGAGAGACTATCGATCAATTAGCCCGATTGGTCAAAGACAAGCCAATTGATTTGATTGCCGGACCGGAGGCTCGGGGTTTTGTGGTTGGAGCACCGCTTGCCTATGCATTAGGGGTTGGCTTTGTTCCGATCCGCAAAAGCGGCAAGCTTCCGGCAGAAGCTGTAGAAGCCAATTATGACCTTGAATATGGGAAAGATCGATTGGCCATGCACATTGACGCTATTAAGCCTGGAGAGAATGTGCTTATAGCCGATGACCTGCTGGCCACAGGCGGTACGATTGCTACCTCTGTTAAGTTAATACGACAGCTTGGCGGGGAAGTTACCGGTACAGCTTTCCTGATTGAATTAACTTATTTAAACGGAAGGGAGAAGTTTAAGGATATTGATATTGTTTCCCTGATCCAATATTAAATGATAAGAATATCGCCGAGTATATAATTGACGGCAAGCCTTGTAAAATGCATAATGATAGAAAATCGGTAATGAAATTTGTTTTTTTTCGTCAAATTTCCCGGGAAGGAACCGTTAATGAGCATTGATGAACTGCTTGAGATGCCATCGTCCGCGTACTTAAAAGAAAATGACATGAAACGGATTCGCGAAGCGTATGATTTTGCCGATCAAGCCCATCACGGCCAATTGAGGAAGTCCGGGGAACAATACATTCTTCATCCTCTGGCGGTTGCCGAAATTCTCGTCAACATGCAGATGGATTCCACTTCTATTATTGCTGCTTTACTGCATGATGTCGTTGAAGATACCACGGTATCCTTAGATGCTGTGCGACAGCAATTTGGCAGCACTTGTGCTATGTTAGTTGACGGGTTAACCAAGCTTGAGAAAATTCAGTTTAAAACCAAGGAAGAGCAGCAGAACGAAAACTACCGCAAAATGTTCGTGGCCATGGCCCAGGATATCCGTGTCATCCTGATCAAGTTAGCCGATCGTTTGCATAATATGCGTACTTTAAAGTTTCAGTCGGAAGAAAATCAACGCCGAATTGCCGATGAAACGATTGAAATTTATTGTCCTATAGCCCATAGGCTGGGTATTTCCTCTATTAAGTGGGAGATGGAAGACATTGCTTTACGTTTTCTCAACCCGCAGCAGTATTATCGTATCGTCAATTTAATGCAGAAGAAGAGGGCCGAACGCGAGCAATATATCGAAGACGTAATTACCAACATCAAGGATAAGGTCGGGGAAATGGGGCTCGAAGCCGATGTTTCCGGAAGACCCAAACACATATACAGCATATATAACAAGATGATTAAACAAAACAAACAATTTAGTGAAATATATGATTTGTTAGCCATTCGGATCATAGTGGATAACATTAAGGATTGCTATGCCACGCTTGGAATTATACATACCCTTTGGAAGCCGATGCCCGGCCGCTTTAAGGATTATATCGCCATGCCCAAAGCAAATATGTACCAGTCCTTACATACTACCGTCATTGGACCGAAGGGCGAACCGTTAGAGGTGCAAATCCGTACATGGGAGATGCACAGAACATCCGAGTATGGAATCGCTGCGCATTGGGCTTACAAAGAAGGAACCGTGGTTCCGGCGGGGAATTTTGAAGAAAAGATGGGATGGTTCAGGGAAATTCTTGAGCTGGAAACAGAAACACGTGATGCGTCGGAGTTTATGGAAAGCCTGAAGATGGATTTCTTCTCGGATTTGGTTTTTGTCTTCACCCCCAAAGGCGAGGTTATTGAACTGCCTAAAGGTTCGGTTCCTTTAGACTTTGCCTACCGGATTCACACGGAAGTGGGAAACCGGACCATCGGTGCTAAAGTCAATGGACGCATTGTTCCTTTGGACCATCGTCTGAAAACAGGGGACATCGTGGAAATCCTCACTTCCAAGCATTCTTACGGACCCAGCAGAGATTGGATTAAAGTCGCCCAATCTTCCCATACCCGAAGCAAGATTAAACAATGGTTCAAGAAAGAAAATCGGGACGAGAATGTAGACAAGGGCAGAGATGCGATAGAGCGCGAGTTGCGAAGATTATCATTCGACCATACAGCTCTCATGACGGACGAGAAAATGTTGGAAGTTGCCAAAAAATTCAATTTTAACGATATCGAGGACATGTTAGCCGCTATCGGTTTTGGCGGAATCACAGCTTCCCAAGTGTGCACTAAGCTAACCGAGAAGCTCCGCAGGGAAATGGGGGAAGCGCAAACCCTCCAGCTGACCAATGAAGTGAAAGAATTGAAAAGCTCCACAGAACGCAAGAACCGACCTACGCATGGGGTTAGTGTTAAGGGTGTAGAAAACCTGCTGGTGCGGTTTTCACGCTGCTGTAATCCGGTTCCCGGGGATTCGATTGTAGGCTATATTACACGGGGGAGAGGGGTATCCGTGCATCGCAGGGATTGTGCTAATATTCCTGTGAAAGACGGAGATGAAACCCACCGGGTGATTGATGTAGAATGGGAAGAAGCGATTGAAGCCAATTACAGTGTAGAAATTAATATTACGGGACATGACAGGCCGGGGTTGCTAAACGAGGTGCTGCAAGCCGTTTCTGAAAGTAAAACAAACATCTCGGCGGTATCCGGAAGATCGGATAAGAACAAGATGGCCATGATTCATATGACCATTCTAATTCGTAATACTGAGCATTTGCAATCCGTTGTGGATAAAATTAAACGAATTAAAGATGTTTATTCGGTTAATCGCAACATGCAATAGACGGGGGGCGGGTTAAACTATGAGGATCGTCTTACAGAGATGTAAACAGGCTGCAGTTACGGTAGAGGGACATATCGTCGGGCAAATTCAACAAGGGATGCTTCTCCTTGTAGGCGTTACACACGATGATACAGTGGAAGATACTATATTTCTTGCGGACAAGCTTAAAGCTTTGCGAATATTCCATGATGGGCAGGGAAAGATGAACCTCTCATTGGCTGAGATGGGCGGCCAAATACTTTCAGTATCCCAGTTTACTTTATACGGGGATTGCAGCAAAGGCAGGCGTCCTAATTTTATGTCGGCTGCCCGTCCGGAGCATGCTTTGTTTATTTTTGAAACCTTTAATACCAATTTGCGAAACCATGGTTTTGAAGTGGAAACAGGGGCTTTTGGAGAAATGATGGAAGTTGCTCTAACGAATTCCGGACCGGTTACCTTTTTCTTAGATAGTAAGCATAGAAATGAATAGAAGCCATTCTGTTAGAGTGACCTCTAAAAGTGGCTTCTTTTTATAGAGCTTTAATCTTCGTCTGTTACAGAATCCTCATCGGCATCCTCATCGTCGCCTTCAGCGAGCTCTGCTTCATCGGCATCTTCTTCCTCTTCTAGTTCCAGCGCTGCTTCTGCATCATCACTGCCGTCATCCTCGTCATCGGCCGCTTCTTCACCGTCTTCGATATCTTCATCCTCGGCATTTTCATCATCTTGAAAAACTTCATTGTCACCGTCGTCTTCGTCATCGTCCTCTGATCTATTGTCCACCACTTCATTATCAGCGATTTCTGATGCTTCATCTGTCGCAACCCCGTTGTCTGCCGCCACAATATCATTATCCAATAAACTTTCTTCCAATTCCATGTAGATTACCTCCGATTATAGATTCAAGGGTTCAAGCCCCAGTGATAGAATTATATGATGTAAGTGTGGTTATATGCCTTGTCCCAGAATTTTTTTTTAGTTTATAAAAGCGCTCTATTATTTGTAATCTATTTGTAATCTATTGTTCATTCATTTTTAATATTCACTCTATATACTAATGAATGACCCCCTTTTTTAAATATATTACTTTGAAAACCTGCAGAATATTTTGCAGGTTTCTTTCTGTCTTGACTTTATCTTGCAACGATATTAAAATGAACTATATTGTAAAGACATAATCATATCCGTTGATGGGATAGAGTAATTCGGAAATGCATATACAGAGAGGGCTGCCATGGCTGCAAGCATCCTTGTGATATCTGGATGAAAGACCTCCCGGAGGACAAACAGTGAATGGATGGCGGCATCTTGTATATCGCTTAGCCCTAGTAGCTGACTTGCGTTTGCGGGCGTTAACCGTTAAAGTGCAGAGATAAACAGTGTTGTTAAAGTGCAGCAACTAAGTTGTTTTCTGAATGTGGGTGGTACCACGGGTATTTCGAACTTTTTCGATCTCTCGTCCCTGGCAATTTCGTCGGGGATGGGGGGTCTTTTTATTTTTAAAAATACAATTAATAAAGGGGTTTAATCGATGAAATATCAAAAACCAACCGGCACCCAAGATCTTCTTCCCGGGAAGGTGGAGAAGTGGCAGTATGTAGAAAACATAGCCCGGAATATTTGCCGCCGTTTCAATTTTAAAGAAATCCGCACCCCGATCTTCGAAATGACTGAATTGTTTAAACGCGGGGTTGGGGAGACGACCGATATTGTAGAGAAGGAAATGTACACCTTCCAGGATAAAGGTGACCGGAGTATGACACTGAGGCCTGAAGGTACAGCCGGCGTGGTGCGCGCCTACGTAGAAAATAAGCTGTATGGTGAGTCGGAGATAAGCAAGCTATTCTACATAGGCCCCATGTTTCGTTATGAGCGGCCCCAGGCTGGACGTTACCGGCAGTTGCACCAGTTCGGAGTAGAGGTTATCGGCAGTGCAGATCCGAGTGTGGATGCGGAGGTTATTGCACTGGGTTACTTATTTTATAAGGAGATTGGACTGCAGGGGGTTACGGTTGAAATTAATTCAGTTGGCAATCCAACCAGCCGGGCCGCCTACAGCTTGGAAATCCGTAAATTTCTGGCTCCCATCAAAGAGAAACTGTGCTCGGACTGTCAATCCCGATATGAACGCAATCCTATGCGGATCCTTGATTGTAAAGAAGATCAATCGTATTTCCACGGGGCTCCTTCTATACTGGATAGTTTGGATTTGGAATGCAGCTCTCATTTTGAAGACGTAAAGTTCTTTTTGACAGAAATGGGCATTGACTTTGTCGTTAATCCACGAATTGTGCGGGGGTTGGACTATTACACCCAAACTGCTTTTGAATACAAAGCCCAAGGGATAGGAACGATTGATACCGTAGGCGGAGGCGGCCGGTATAACAGTCTGGTTGGCCAAATCGGCGGGGAAGATCAACCTGGTGTTGGACTAGGTTTGGGGTTGGAGAGGGCTCTTATCTTGTTAGAGAAACAAGAGGTAGTGATTCCGCAGGCCGATTCGCTTTTCATCTATTTGGCCTCTGACACTAAGAAGGCGGATAAAGAAATCACATCTCTGGTATTTCAACTTCGCAGCGAGCATATTTCTGCTGATAAAGATTATAAAGGCCGGAAAATTAAAAACCAATTCAAATCAGCAGAACGGTTGGGTGCCCGTTACCTTGCTATTCTGGGTGAAAAAGAGCTGTTAAATGGTGAAATTAGTTTAAAATTGACCGGATCAGATCAGAGGGAAACGATAAGGTTGGAAGATTTTGTTGCAGTAATGTTAAATAAGCTAAAGGGGATGGAAGGTTAATGCTGTATAAAACTCATGATTGCGGAAAGCTTGATAAAACAAATGTAGGACAAACGGTGGTTTTAAACGGATGGCTGCAAAGAAGGAGAGATCTTGGCGGTGTGTTATTTATCGACCTTCGCGACCGCAGCGGGTTGGTACAAACTGTATTTAATCCTGATTTTTCAGGAGATGCCTTATTGGCGGGTGAAAAGGCGCGAAATGAATATGTACTGGCGGTAAAGGGAAAAGTGGTGGGGAGGGATCCCTCTACATTTAATGCGAACATGAAAACCGGAGAAATTGAAGTGCAGGTAACGGAGATTGAAATTTTAAATCCAGCGAAAAACCCTCCGTTTTTTATAGAAGACGGGCAGGATACCGATGAAACGGTGCGCTTGAAATACCGTTATCTGGACCTGCGCCGTCCTGAAATGCAGAAATCGTTAATGCTCCGATCGAAAGCGGCCAAGCTATTCCGCGATTATCTTGACGAGCATGATTTTATTGAAGTGGAAACGCCGATTCTTACGAAGAGTACGCCTGAAGGAGCGCGGGATTACCTTGTACCAAGCCGGGTTCATCCGGGAGAGTTTTATGCGCTGCCGCAGTCACCGCAGATATTCAAACAATTGTTAATGGTCGGTGGACTTGAACGGTACTATCAGATTGCCCGCTGCTTCCGCGACGAGGATTTGCGGTCTGACCGCCAACCTGAGTTTACCCAAGTCGATATCGAAACCTCCTTTATTTCCCAGGAACACCTGCATGAAATGATGGAGGAATTGATGGTTCGTTTATTAAAAGAAACCATTGGAGTTAGTATTGAGCGGCCCTTCCAACGATTAAGTTATGCGGATGCTATAGGAAAATACGGTTCGGACAAGCCTGATCTTCGTTTTGGACTTGAATTGGTTGACCTTTCAGATTTGGTTGCAAGCAGCGGAGTTAAGGTGTTCGCATCGGTTATAGAAAACGGGGGGCAAGTGAAGGCTCTAAATGCCAAAGGCTGTGGAACGTGGAGCCGTAAGGAGATCGATGATCTTCTTCCGTTTGCATCAAGATTTGGAGCAAAGGGTTTGGCTTGGATTACTTATAAAGAAGGGGAAATGAAGGGCCCGATTGTTAAATTTTTTACGGAACAAGAATTAGAAGATGTAAAAACCAGGATGGGTATAGAAGAAGGCGATCTTATCCTGTTCTCGGCAGACAAGAAAAAAATCGTTGCTGATGTTCTGGGAAACCTGCGATTAAAAATTGGCCGCGATCTCGGATTAATCAATGAAGCTGAATTTAAGTTTGCTTGGGTTGTAGATTTTCCATTACTTGGATATGATGAAGAAGCGAAGAGGTATGTAGCTGAACATCACCCTTTCACACGCCCGAAGGAAGAGGATATTGCTTATTTCCATACAGATCCC
>DASWUO010000086.1:0-4754 GCA_036401615.1 Bacilli bacterium
TTATGGGCGGCGTGAAGACAGACCTCCATGGGGAAACCTCCATACGGCGGCTATTTGCTTGTGGTGAAGTTTCGGCAACGGGTGTACATGGCGCGAATAGATTAGCGAGCAACTCTCTATCCGAAGCTATTGTCTTCGGGAGAAGAATTATTGAGACGATCAAGAAGTTAAAGCCCTTAAGCAAACCGTTGCGGCTCTCTCTTCAGGATACGGATCTTCACCGGAGAGCAGCGCCTACCCAGGCGATTGTGGAGAAGCGCCTGAAGCTGCAGAAGATTATGGTCAGGTACGTTGGATTAATGCGATCCCTTAAAGGCTTGGAGAAGGGTTATGAAGAACTCAAGCGACAACTGCCGATTTATGAGACAAGCTTAACCAAACGCGAAGAGTATGAATTTGTGAACCTGCTGACCAGCGCTATGCTGACGACCCAAGCGGCCATGCTGCGGCAAGAAAGCCGCGGTGCCCATTATCGTGAGGATTTTCCGGAGAAGAATGAGAAGATATGGCGTAAGCATATCTTGATGAATCGGGAACAAGGTATCGTGGAGGAGTGTATGGTGGATGTTTGAAAAATTTGATGAAAACCAGGCGATGATCCGCAAACAAATTTCAGCATGGTTGGAAGAAGATATCGGTACAGGGGATATTTCCAGTATGTCCACTATATCGTCCGTTCACCAGTCCCAAGGCATTATCCATGTGAAGCAGGAAGGGTGGATGGCCGGAATTCCTGTGGCAGAAATGGTTTTTGATCTGATAGATCCAGCACTGTGCTTTACTCGTATAACGGAGGAAGGTGCTTTTGTTGCGGCAGGCACTATTATTGCTAAAGTCGAAGGCAGCACACGCAGTATTCTGGCAGGAGAACGGTTGGCTCTTAATTTGTTGCAGCGCATGTCAGGTATTGCTACCCAAACCCGGGCCTATGTGGGCGCCTTGGAAGGGGCTTCCGTAAAGGTAACGGACACCCGCAAGACCACCCCGGGGCTGCGTTTATTGGAAAAATATGCGGTACGCATCGGCGGCGGGTATAATCACCGTTTTGGTTTGTATGATGCCGTGATGATCAAGGATAACCACATTAAGGGCGCCGGCGGTATAACGAATGCAATCCAACAAGCCAGGGAAAGAATCCCGCATACGATGAAAATTGAGGTGGAGGTGGAGCATTTCCTCCAGCTGAATGAAGCGCTGGCCGCTAAACCGGATATCATCATGCTGGATAACATGAATCTTGAGTCCATGAAAGCTGCGGTTGCGCTCATAAGGCATACGCATTCGCATATCATGATTGAAGCATCCGGGGGGGTTTCTCTGGCAACAATTAAAGATATTGCGGCTACCGGTGTGGATATTATCTCTGTCGGCGCCTTGACCCACTCGGTTCCATCGCTGGATATCAGTCTGGATCTAAATGAACGTAAGGAGACCAAGCAGCCATGATTCTTGTAGTAGATGTAGGAAATACGAATATTGTACTTGGTTTATACCGGAACAAAACCCTCCTTCACCATTGGCGTTTAAGCACAAGCCATTCGGCAACCGTGGATGAGTATGGAATTATGGTGAATAGTCTATGCAATCATGTGAATGTATCCCTGGACCAAATTGAGGGGATCATCATTTCATCGGTTGTTCCGCCTATCATGAATACTCTGGAGAGGCTGTGCTCCAAATATTTGCACAAAACCCCGCTGGTGGTGGGCCCTGGAATTAAAACCGGCTTGAACATCCGTTATGAGAATCCGCGGGAAGTCGGGGCAGACCGCATAGCCAATGCGATTGCAGCTATTGAATTGTATGGGCCGCCATTGATCATTGTGGACTTTGGCACAGCTACTACGATTGATTATATTGATGAAGCCGGGCAGTATATTGGTGGAGCCATTGCGCCGGGGATCGGCATATCGACAGAGGCTTTGTATCAGAAGGCGGCCAAATTGCCGAGAATAGAATTAACCAAACCCAAGAGCACAGTGGGCCGTAATACCATAAGTTCCATGCAGGCGGGCATCATCTATGGTTTCGCCGGCCAAGTGGACGGCATTGTCAGCAGGATCCAAGAGGAATTTAAAGTCAATGCACAGGTGATTGCTACAGGCGGATTAGCCGAATTGATCTCAGGCGAATCGGTGACGATTCAGCAGGTCAATCCGCTGCTTACCCTGCAGGGTTTGCAGATTATTTACGAACGTAACCAGTAGGGTGTTTAAAAAAATGAGACGAAGAGGAGAAGGGATGATGCCGGAAAGTTGAAAGTTTTGCTTTAGCAAAACTCGCTTCGTAAGCATATGCTTGTGCCTCCTTTGAAATTGTGTTGTTACCTTCTAATTAAAGAGAACACAATTTCAACAGAGGCCGTAGGCACAGCCCTTCTCTCGAAGCTTCACTTTTTTAAACACACTACTAAGTTAAGGAGGGACATCATGCAGGATTATTTGATCAGGGCCACCGCAATGAACGGCAAGGTCCGTGCGTTTGCGGTGAACTCCACAGCCACGGTAGAGCAGTTAAGGCAGAAACACGACACCCTTCCAACAGCAACAGCGGCCTTTGGCCGGGCGATCAGCGCCGGGGCCATGATGGGGGCTATGCTTAAAGGTGAGGAGAAGCTAACTATACAAATTAAAGGCGATGGCCCGATAGGGCAGATTGTGGTGGATGCGAATGCCCATGGAGAAGTCAGGGGGTATGTCGATAACCCGCAAGTGCACCTTCCAAGCAATAGCTTCGGTAAACTGGATGTCGCCGGCGCAGTCGGAACAACGGGTTTCATTCACATTACCAAGGATCTTGGCCTGAAGGCACCTTACAATGGAACGATCCCGATTATTTCCGGGGAATTAGGCGAGGATTTCACTTATTATTTTGCTGTATCTGAACAAACGCCTTCTTCTGTCGCACTAGGGGTATTGGTGGATACAGACTCCTCGGTAAAAGCTGCGGGCGGTTTTATCTTGCAAGTTCTGCCCGGGTTGAGCGATGCCGAAATCGACCAGATTCAAAAACAGCTGGAGCAAATGCCCCCGCTGACGACTTTTCTAGATCAGGGGTTAACCTTGGAAGCCATCCTGACCCGGATTCTTGGAGATATCAAGGTCATGGATCAGTTGGAAATCGTGTTCCGCTGCAAATGCTCTAGGGAAAGAGTAGATTCCACGTTGATTAGTTTGGGTAGAGCCGAGATTGAACAGATGATGGATGAGGAAAGCCAAGCAGAGGTCATTTGCCATTTCTGCAATGAAGCGTATAATTATGATGAGCAGCAGTTGAAAGAGTTAATGGAACATTTTTCAGTATAGTATTAAAGCTTTGGATTCAGGATAGCAGGCGATGTAGGAGAGATTGGCATGCGGAATGTTAGAATATTATGGACAGTGATCGGCCTGCTGTTGGTTTGTGTCATGTACCTCACTTTTGTAAACTTCAACCGGGATGAACAACCTGAACGGATTTTGGCGAAAATTGGCGAATACCATATCACTTATCAGCAGCTGCATAAGCGGTTAGAGCAGAAATACGGTAAGGAGTTATTGAACCAAATCTTGGATAACGAGGCTATAGCCCACGAAGGAAATGCTTTGGGACTGACGATTACGGAAGTAGAGATTGCCGAAGAGCTCAAGCGGATGCAATTAGGCTACGACAGCGAGGAACAATTCTATTCTTCGATGAATGATCAACTGGGCTTAACGAAAGAAGATATTAAGAAGGATATCTTCTACAAGTTATTATTAGAGAAGATAGCCATCCACCAAATTGTCATCACCGACGAGAGGGTGGAAGCTTACATAGACGAACACCCTGAAGAGTTCAAGAGCCAAACCCAAATCCGACTAATGCAGATTGTTGTAGGCACCCCGATAGAAGCCGAAGAGGTGATTAAGGAGTTGTTGGGTGGAGCCGATTTTGCCGCGTTGGCTGTAGAGCGCTCTATTGATGATATGACCGCGGCGGATGGGGGAGATTTGGGTTGGGTGGAACTGGATGATCCTTTTGTTCAAGAAGAGATTATGCAGGCAGCCAATCAATTAAGCCCGGGTGAAATCAGTACACCTGTAGCCATTGCAGAAGGCTATGCCGTAATTAAGGTGACAGACAGAGAAGAACCGGATCCGCAGGACGAAGTTAAGCTTAAAGAGGTGGTGCGAAAAGAGCTTGCGCTGAATCAGGCGGTTCCCCTGAAAGAGCTGCTTTCCTCGATTCGAAATGAACTGGGTACGGTCATCCTTGACCCGAAACTAAAGTAATTTTTATTTCTGTTGACAAATTTTTTATTGGTTTGATAAGATAGTAGTAGTTAATACCTAGTTGTTTACTCGGAATAAGATTTAGGTTGGGATTTATACATTCTTATAGGAGGGTTTATGATGGCCAAAATTGTCCAGAATATTACACAACTGATTGGGGATACCCCGTTAGTACGCTTGAACCGGGTAGTTCCGGAAGGAAGCGCAGAAATTTACTTGAAGCTTGAGTACCAGAATCCGGGGGCTAGCGTGAAAGACCGTATCGCCATCAGCATGATTCAAGTGGCTGAAGCCGAAGGCAAGATTAAACCGGGGGATACGATCATTGAACCTACCAGCGGAAACACGGGCATTGGTTTGGCCATGGTGGCGGCCGCTTTAGGATACAAAGCCATACTGGTTATGCCGGAAACGATGAGTATGGAAAGAAGAAACTTATTGCGTGCGTATGGCGCAGATTTAATTCTTACCCCTGGACCGGAAGGGATGAAAGGCGCGATT
>DASWUO010000087.1:0-4551 GCA_036401615.1 Bacilli bacterium
CTTCAATATTTGCCAGCAGATCGTACTTCTTCTCCTGTTGGAAGGTGTCCAGTAAGACACGCGTCCATGGCATGCACGGGGTATCCTCACCAAACAACACATCATAGGAGGCAAAATTCTCAAAGCTGGTTTCATCGCCAAAGAAACCTTTAATCGTGGTCCCGAATAAATTTCCGAACCGCTCCTTGGTTGCCTCATAGGTAATGGCTATAAATCGATCCGTAATTTCCGGGCATAGGTAATCGACCATAAACTCCGTCATTCTGCCACTCCAAGACTTTCTTAACCCAATTCGGAGGATATCCCAGTTTCTATATATGGAAGCAAGTTCTTGTTGTGATGACCATTCATTGAATGATGATGGATCATAGAAAGATTTTCTTTCTTCCATCACACACAGTCCCTCTTCCGTGACAGGAAAACAAACGATCTTCAGCAGTGCATCCCACTCTTCAGGAACATTAAATTGAAATGACTTCAACCTGTGATGGGCATATCTCATTACATCTTTTACCAGAACTTGCATTCGATAATCCGCATTTTCCGAAAGCACTCTTCCGCCGGCAATACCGGACGGATAATACTCTTCATCAAAGATCCACACCTGCATATTACGCAGGCTGGCTTCGTCCAAACATATTCCTACATCCCGCCACCAGTTTTCTCCCAAATAATCGGAATGCGGTCGGGATTCAATAATAAACCCTCCACACCCGCCGTCATCCATGGCTGCGATTTCTCTGCGCAGCACGACCTCGGTCTCTTTCTCATCCCCATGCAGCCACAGTAAAGGGAATAAACTTCTCGGGGGATTTGCAGAAGTGAATTGTTCTTTAAGCAGTCCATAATTAGACATGGCCATCTTCTCCTGTATCCCTATAGTTTTTGCACCATAATTATAACAGGGGAAGAGTACTGGAACGGGTAACAAATCTACCATAAAAGGTGGATTATTTTATCATCGTTGAATCCTGAAGCTGTTGCGGTACTGGGAGGGGCTCATTCCTTTTAACTGTTTAAATATCCGGCCAAAATATTTGGCATCCTCAGACCCGCAGAGATGGGCAATATGGTTGATAGGGTGTTCTCCTTCAAGCAAGTAATGAATAGCTTTAGCCATTCGTAAATGTGTGAAATAGTCGTGAGGCGTGGTGCCTATTTGTTCCTTAAATAAACGGTGAAAATGGGAATCGCTGAAATAAATTTCCTCCGGCTTCGGTAGCAACACATTGGAAATGGGTTTAGTCTCAGCTGCTTCATGCAGCTTCAATATGTATTTGGTTATTTCCGCTCTTTCTTTGGTTACGCCTGTTTTTTTCAAGCTTCTATCCGTTAATTTTATGATAATAAGGTCATTGTTCTTTATACCTTTAGCCAATAACAAAATGAATTGCATAAATTGGATCTGTAATTCAAGAGCTTGGTAAGCTCCTTTTACTTGAAATAGATCAACGATTTGTTGGAATTGCTGCTGAAAATATATTGGACAGTCCCGAATGATGATGATATCGGGGAGCCAAAGTGAAGCGGCTTCCATCTCAACGGTTAATCCATCAGTGGATTCATGGCCGTCTTCATCATCCTCCAGGAGTTTAACCAATTCAAGGTTATGCTGCGTTCTTCTTTCCCAATCGAAATGAACAGCCCAATGCGCATATTCTGCGTTGTCATCATCCCTAAACGAATGTATAATTCCCGGAGGAATGAAGAGCAGCGTATTCTCCCCATACCGGAGTTCATCGTTAATCGTATAAATGACGCCTTTCCCTTTATGAATATAAATAAGCTCATGGTCGAATATGTACCGCTCCGGCGCCCTTAATTCGCAGCTTATGTAGTGCGCAAACCGAACAAACGGCTTAAATTCCCGGAACTGCAGAAAATCAACGAAAGGTATCACCAAAACATTCCTCCATAAATCAGCTAATAAAGCTTTTTTATCTTCTGGCATCAGTATATCAATATAGCGGATGTAGTCATACCTTAAATTAACTTCATCATCGATTTCAACGATCATAAGTTTGACATCAATTTCAGTTTAAACTTCGCTCGCCAAATGGCCGTTTTAACCGTGTTCACCGGACAATCCATCTGGTCTGCTATTTCTTGGTAAGTAGCATCGTGGTACACTCGAAGCAGAACGGCCGTTTTAACTTTAGGATTACATTGATTTATTAATTGATTACAGCTCAAGTATTCTTTCAGAATGAATAAACTTGTTTTTCCGGACAGATGGATAAATCACTGGCGGCTTCAGGAAATGATGCTAAAGGCAGCCACAATTGTTTCTTCTTTCTTCGCCAACTATCGATAAATAAACGGTACCCCGTTTGAAATAACCAGGATCTTACCGAATCGTTGACTGTCCTTTTAAGATAATATTTCAGAAAATGCTTCAAATTCGTAATATTGCTCAATCATGTTAACCTCTCCTTAAATTTTAGTAAGCAGCATCTTATATTTCATTTGGAACAAAAATATTGTTCCGGCAAAGGTATCAACCCTTCACAGAACCCGAGAGCATGCCCTGCACATAATACTTCATACCGAATAACAGAATGATGACTGTTGGAATACTTCCCAATATATAAGCACCGAATGATAATCCGATATCGATCCTTCCGGCATTTGTCAAGTTAACGGCGGCGATCGAAAAGGTCCGCTGGGTTTCATCAAGCACAATTAATGGCAATAAATAATCGTTATACACGCCTAAGAACGTGATGATTCCGACCGTGATCAGGATAGGTACCGATAAGGGCAGGGCTATTCGGGAATACAAGTAGAATTCACTCCCTCCGTCGATCCTTGCTGCCTCGAACAATTCCTCCGGTAAGGATTCGAAGAACGACCTACTGATCAATAAACCCAATAACTGGGAACCGGCGATGTAAGGCAGAATTAATCCCCAGAACGAATGGGTGAGATGCAGATTCGTAATTAATACATATAGCGGGACAATAATGATTAACGCAGGAATCGCCAATACGGCAAGGAGCATCATAAACAATGTTTGTTTTAATGGAAATTGATGACGGGCAAATACATACCCTGATAAGGAGCCTAAGACCAAGCTGCCAAAGACGGTCACTGCGCAGATATACAATGAATTGCCTATACTATTCTTAACCGTGTCGAAAGCGCCTGTGAAATTGGCCCATTTGATGGTTTCCGGGATAGCCCAAAAATCGATTAAAATGTCTAAGTTGTCTTTAGTTGAAAGAAAGAACAGCAGCAGGATCGGAACTATTGTCAGAAGTAGAAGCAAAGTTAATAGCAATACCGCTATCGATTTAGATAAATGAGCTGTCATCAAAATTGCCTCCTAATAGTCTGTTTTCATAAACTTTAAATTTAACATGGTTAAGGTGATAATCATGATAAACAAACAAGTGCCAATCGCGGAGGCAAAACCATATTCCGATGATTGAAACGCAACGGTATACATCGTAAAGGCAGGAATAATTGTTGCCGTTCCCGGACCTCCTCCAGTTAAGATGATAATTTTCACAAAGTCTTGAAGACTTGTAATGACCACTAAAATGATGATGACTTTAAACATGGGTATCAGGAGTGGAATATGGATTTTGGAAAAGACCTTCCATCCCGTTGCCCCATCGATTCGTGCCGCTTCAATCACTTCCTGGTTAAAGTTGCCGATGGCTGTATAAAGCAGGAGAAAATACAATCCGGATATGAAAGGAAAGCCAACCATAATCACGGACCACATGGCGGTTGAAGCATCTCCTAACCAGGCTCTTGTTAAATCTGAGAGTCTCAGTGCATTCAAACTAGCATTAAGCAACCCAAAGTTTGGATTATAAATATTAGACCACAGCAAAAAGGTTACAACGAGAGGCACTAGCATAGGCAGGATAAACCCGGTGCGAAATATATATTTGGAGCGGCTTCCGGGTAATAAATACATTAATTCGGCTGCAATGAGGGGGAAAATGATATGCTTCACGATGTCCGTTATTGTAAAAATGATTTGGTTAATGATACTCGTAATGATCATTTGATCACTGAATATCCTGATAAAGTTATCCAATCCGATCCATTGGGTTGAAGCTAAATTCCAGCGCGTAAAGGAATGGATCAGTGCCGTTAATATGGGGTAATACATAAAAGTGAAAACAAACAAAAAAGATGGCACAAGAAACAGATACGAGGTTAGATAACCCCGGATGCCCTTATTCAATATCCTTCGCTTTCTTGGATTATTCAAAACCGTGTTGTCCATAGGAGCCTCCTTAATAAAAGAGCAGCAAGATAGTATTGCTGAAAAAAAAGAACTGGACGGATGTTAATCCATCCATCCAATTCTATCTTACTTAACGAATGCCTGTACATGAAATATCTCTATTACGGATTTGTTTTCGGATCCAAATCATATTTTCCGTCTTTAACCAATTTATCAATCGCTGCTTTGGCAAGCTTGGCTTTTTCCTCGAGAAATTGTTCTACTGTAATCCTTCCCTCATAGAAATCATATTGATTTTTATCCCACTGCGGCTTTTGTTCAGCTATATATCCATGGGCAGCACCAAT
>DASWUO010000088.1:0-2867 GCA_036401615.1 Bacilli bacterium
AAACGATTCTTACCGGATTCGCAGTTTATGGGCAATGAAGGCCTCATTTTATATGATGTATTGTCCAGAAAATCCGGTTGTGAAAAATTTATATGAACAAGTGCATTCCCATTTTGATGAATTGGATTACGGATTCCATATGGAGAATTTTAACCACCATGATGGCACTTCTGTCCAAGGATTAGGTGAATTCACCATTTTTGATTGGGGGAATGGAGCTGCGGCGGCTTCCTTGGCTCAACTTATTTTGCATTCCAAATGACATGGGGTATAAAGGAGATTAGTGTTTCCCTATCGAATTTTATTTAAGATGGAAGGAATATTAGCCTTAGGGGGTCTTCATGATTTATTCACTTCGGTCAAGGCTGGTTGCCACCTTTACGCTGCTATTGGTCATCCCCTTTACGGTTATGCTTGTCATTCTATCAGGGCTGTTCAACAACGAATTTGGCCAGTCCATTGAGGCCTCCACTTCACAGACGATGGATCAATATGCGGGTTTTATTAATACAATGACGATCCAACTCGAGGATGTAGCAAACCAATTAATAAGCAATGAATTAACCCAAAGATGGGCTACAGCACGTTTAAATACTGATTTATCGACGGAGAGCCGCCTTGTATTGGAAGCGGAGCTGCGTAAATTTCTATCCTCCATTGCATTAAATCATTCCACTATTTCCTCTATTACTATATTTCATGAAAATGGGAATGCGGTGGGCATTCGTGATCAGGTGTACAGAGATCCTTCTTATCATGAAAGTGAATGGTATCAAAATTATGCGAAGGCAGACCGGCGTTGGGTTCCCGCGCACCATGATTTGTACCAGCCTGGTTATTTGCGTGAAGAAAGCGTAAACAGCCTGCTCTTCCCGCTGATTCAACTGCAAAGTTTTAAAAAAGCCGGATTGTTTAAAGTCAATTTTCCTACTGCTTTGATACAAGATCCTTTGGATAAAATTCATTTTGGCGAAACGGGACGTGTTTATTTATTAGATTGGAAGGGCCATTCTGTATTGAATCAGAACATTTCCGGGATTTCCCAAGTATTAAAGGAGGGATTGAAGAAGATTTCTGGGGATCGCCGTTCCGGCGGTATCCTACCATTGGACAACCATGGCACCACCCATTTGATTTTTTTCAGAAAGCTGGAAACGGAAGACTGGATTCTTGTCGGGGAGGTTCCCAAGTACGAATTTTACCAAAAGCTGACGGTCATTCGTTATATATTACTTGGAGTTACAGGAATACTCTTGCTCATTACCATCGTTGCCGCCTTTTGGTTATCTTCCGGCATTGCCCGCCCTTTATCTCATTTGGCGGAAGCGATGCGTTTAGTGGAACGCGGGGATTTTACGAACGTAGAGAAAATGATGTCTTCACGAATTCAACCCAAACGTAATGATGTCGGTTTCTTAATAACGGTATTCCGCAACATGGCCAGAAAATTGCAATATTTAATTGAGACCGAATTTCAATCCAACCTAAGGCGGAGGGATGCGGAATACAAAGCGCTGCTCATGCAGATTAACCCACACTTTTTGTATAATACATTGGAGGTTATTGGTGGATTGGCTGCACAAGGGCATCAAGATAAAGTTGTGGACGCGACTGAGTCACTGGGCAGCATGCTGCGATTGTCGTTGAGATTGGACAGCGATTTAGTGGAATTGAGGGAAGAGCTGGAGTATATCAAATATTATGTGAAAATCCTAAAAATTCGTTTTGGTGATCGATTCAACATGGAGATAGAAGAATCAGCATCTGATGGACGGGTGATGATTGTAAAATTCATTTTACAGCCTTTGTTAGAAAATGCAGTGAAGTACACCTTGGAGCATATCGAAGTGGCTAATGTGCGGATCGTTGTTAGAAAAAATAAAGGAATTTTGCAAATCGAGGTTCAGGATAACGGGATAGGCATGCCCTCTAAGTTGATAGAGGAGCTTATGCTGGAAACAAAAAAAACCGATCGAACGGATGTACTAAGCTCACAGGGAAAACGAATTGGTTTACGTAATGTACTGGCCAGGTGCCGCTTGTATTACGGTGACCGTTTTCAATTCAAGATTCATTCCGAACCTGAAAAGGGTACCAATATTACGTTAATTCTACCGATAAGCGAGGGACAATCAGATGTATAAGGTGATTCTTATTGATGATGAAGTCACCATCCGAAGCGGTTTGAAATCGAAAATAGATTGGGAAAGCATAGGTTTCTGCATTTGCGGCGAGGCTGCAAACGGCCGTGACGCGCTTGATTTTTTAGAAATGATGGAAGTCCATGTTATGATTACAGATATTCGCATGCCTATCATGAATGGTCTCGAGTTGCTTAAACAATGTTCACAGCGATTCCCAATGATTAAAATTATTGTATTATCCGGTTACGATGATTTTTCCTATGTGAAAATAGCCCTCCAGAACGGGGCAAAGGGTTACCTGCTTAAGCCTGTACACAGAAACGAATTGATTGAAACGTTAACTAAAATACGAAGTGAGCTCGATGAAGAACTGCAAGAACAGTCAAATCATAACATCATTCGCTGGCAGCTACAGCAGAACCTGCCAATACTGCAGGAACAGCTTTTGCTTCAATTGATCAATGAAGAATGGGAAGGGTCATCAAAAATATTAGAAAAAGTTGTTCAACTGGGAATGGGTGAATTTCTCGTTGATCATAAGCAAACACAGTTTATTTGTGTTGAAATGCGGATTCCTTCCGGAAGGCTGGGTGAGAAAGAGACAGGCCGTGATCTTCTGAGATCGGCGTTTTTTATGATGTGCCGTGAAATCGCCCAGAAAAGGTGTGATCGGGCTTTTGCTTTTCATCATTGGAGCCATCCGAACATGATGCATTTTATGAT
>DASWUO010000089.1:0-5810 GCA_036401615.1 Bacilli bacterium
AGAATATTTTACAGAATTAAGCTGCGTCTTGCACAACAAAACGGATTGGGACGAAGGCACTACTGTATTGCATATGTTTAAAAACAATGTTTTACGGGAGGGAATAGAAATTGAGTTCTAAGGAGGTTCAATGTAATGCAATGCTGGAGAAATCGGAGAGGTATTATCGCTCTGCTATTAGAGATCTAGATTCGAGCATCTATGACCGTGGGGTTAGCACGCTATATTATTCTGCATTTTACAGTATTACTGCTTTAATGATTCTCAGAGAAGAAAGCTCAAGTAAGCATAAACACACTAGAGCTTTTGTCAATAAAGAACTTGTTTCCAAAGGAGTAATTAGTGTAGAACTTGGTAGGATGTATAATAAATTGATGGATGACAGGCAAGACGCCGATTATGATCCGCTTGCTAGTTTCTCGGAGGAATATGTTGCCTTATTACTGGAGCAAGTTAATAAGTTTAATTCTGAGATTAGAAAAATAATTAATAAGCATGGGTAAAGATGCAAAGGGGCATAAAGTCTTATCTTGATTTTCATATCAAAATTCCCTCCCAAACAAATACTGTTATTCTTAAGGTGCGTGTGAATTGAAGCAATTACAATGATAGCAAGACCGCTTATTTCAAATGTTGCCATAAGTAATACCAAGATTTAAAATAACTTCAATACTTCGAAGTGAAGCACACCTCGGATTTGGACCTATCAGGTCTGGATCAAGGTGTGTTTTTTTATGCTGTTGGTGAACGGACGAGCCCAATGACCTAGGTAAGATTACCCAATATTTCTTGACAGATTTCGTATTTTAATAGATAATAAATTTTACCAATCGCAATATTTTTATTTTTTTTAATTAAAAAATAATATACATACTCAGATCCCATGTAAAAGGGGTATTTTTATGTCCGGATTTAATTTCTAGTATTCTATTAATGTAAGGGAGGCGTTAGAATGTTTAAATTTCTCAAACGTGGTTTCACCGTATTCTTGATGATGGCCATGGTATCCAGCTACTCGTCCATGACTGTTTTTGGTGCAGATGCAATAGGAGTCAATGTGGATGGAAAGATAGTAAAGTCCACCATACCTCCTCAAGTGATTAAAGGCCGGACTATTGTTGCGCTTAGAGCGATAGCAGAGGCTCAGGGAGCTGAGATCTCCTACGATAGTGCTACTAAGACCATCTTTATGACAGTCGATGGCCATGTTGTCAAACTTCAGCTCAATAGTAAGAATGCCGAGATCGATGGAAAAGCGGTTACCTTGGATGTACCAGCTCAAGCGATCAATGGGAATACCGTTGTTCCTCTTCGTTTTGTCAGTGAGGCGCTGGGTGCTAATGTAGAGTATGATGCCAAGAATAAGAAGGTCGTCGTCGTATCAGCTTCCAACTTAGTGCAATTGACGGATGTCGAAGGCAAAGTTGAGGTGTTTGATGACGGCAAATGGCGGGTGGCTAAGGAGAACGAAAAGGTTGAAAAGGGCACGGGGATCCGGACAGCTTCCGGCGGAGAAGTGACACTTCTTACGAATGATGGTTCTGCCCTCAAATTGGAGTCCTCTTCAGAAACCAAAATCACGGAAGTGCATAAAGACAAAGTAACAGGAGAGGTTAACGTTGCTTTTGAATTAATTGAAGGAACCGCATTCACCCAAGTGACTCAGAAAGAAGAAGGCTCCGAATTCAAGATTACTAGCCATGGCACTGAATTCATCGCGCCTGACAGTACATTCAAGGTGAAGTCTTCCGGAGGGTCAGCCGAGGTATCCGTCATTTCAGGAAACGTCATTATGCACAATCCCAACTTTGATAAACCGATGGTTGTACCAACCAATACCTACGTTGAGGGTATCCGAGATAACGTTCAACCCCAAGATCCCTCTTTTATTACAGATGATAAAATACAAGAATGGAATACGCAAAAGAATTGGATGAAAGACCAAATTGAGAGAGTCCAAGAAGATTTAGTGGTCAAACAACAATCTTTAATCAATTTTGCCAACGAGGTTCCCAAAAATCAAGGTAACGCCCAGAAGGCGATTATGGAACAATTGAAAAATTTACAAGATACCAGTACAAGCCAACAACATAAAGCCAGAGAGCTATTACCGCGATTTGATATTGAATTATCAAAAACACAAAATGACGACTTAATGAAATTACAATCTTCCTTATACGATTTCTTTCAAAATAAACCTGATAACTTTGTAGAAATGTCGGATGCCCAGAAGAAAGAAATGCTTACCAAACAAGTGTTGTTCGTTGATCAATTTATTGAAAATGCTAAATTGGTTAATAATGATACTTTCACCAAGCAAGGTGAACAGCTGCAAGGCAACATTATGCAGTCTGGTGAAATTAATACAGCGGATATTCAGAAGAACCAATTAAACAAGCCTGAATATGACTTCAGACCGCTTCATATACCCGAGGGAACTGTCTTACCGCCGGGGTTCGTACTTCCATCAGGAACACAAATGAAGGCTGGGATGAATCTCCCTGAGAACACAGTCCTTCCTCCAGGTACTGTCCTTCCTGATGGTTTCGTATTGCCGGATGGAACTTCACTTCCACCCGATGTAAAACTGCCGCCAAATTTTGTGCTGCCGCCGAATGTTGTGCTCCAACCCGGTTTTGTATTTAAGCAAGATTTTAAATTGCCTGAAGGAGCCCATTTACCTCTTGGATTTATCCTGCCGGAAGGCGCTGAACTTCCGAAAGGGGTGCAACTTCCGCCTAACTTTAAGGTTCCGGATGGAGTCAAGCTGCCGGAAGGCGTGCATTTACCGCCGATGGTCCATCTTCCACCGGGAGTTGAAATTCCCAAAGGTGCTTTTATCCCCGATGGAACTAAGCTTCCCGAAAACGTGAAACTTGGTGAAGGGATCAACTTTGGTGAGTTTGTGCAATTTCACGATGATTTTAAACAGGGTGGCAATGGGTCTAATTTTATAATCCCGCCTGATATGCAGTTCAAAGATGGTATGCTTCTTCCAAAGGACTTTAAAGGAACCATTGAAAAAGATAAATCAGGTAACGTAATCCTTGTGGATGAAAACGGTGTTCCCAAGAATATTAATGATGTGGGAATGCCACAAATGGGACCTGGCTTTAATTCGAAGAACCCGCCACCGCTAAACGGGCAGAAACCACCGAATGGACAACATCCACCAAACGGGCAGAAACCACCGAGCGGACAACATCCGCCAAATGGACAGAACCCGCCGAATGGACAATATCCGCCAGATGGGCAGAACCCACCGAATGGACAATATCCACCAAACGGGCAGAACCCACCGAACGGGCAATATCCACCGGATGGACAGAACCCGCCACCGGGTGGGTACGCGACTCCACCGCCAAGTCCACCAGTCAATTGACCGTCGGATTATTATCATAAACTACAAGAAGTCATCTGTGTTTCCTGCAGATGACTTTCTTCTGGTTTAATGTTGACATCTATATAGCAACACTGCTCGATTCGGTTCTAGTAGTTCTGTATAAACCAAGCTAAGCTTTGGCTGGAAAGCAGTTTCTTGTGTCCTTCAAACTGATCATAGATATTTAATTGGAATTGATCCATACCTCCAATTTTGGCTAACAAATCCGGGACGTCGATCACCATCTTACCAGCATTTTCCCCTAACTTGAAGGAATCTCCCGATGTCCCGTCCAATTCAAATTCACGAGAATAGATGACAGGACCATCCATGAACTCCATTACAATTTTGTGGCCTGCAGGGAAAACATCATAGGCGGATGAAAAATGTAATCTATAATTGAAATTAATTTCTTCTTTCAGGGTGTCCGGGTTGGTGTCTGCAATAATTTTACTGAACGAGATCGTATAAGGGTAAATATCCAAGCTGCCAAAAGCAAGTTTAGGCGCGTTTATCTCCGGAGGCAGTGAATACATAAGCGCTTTGATGAATGCATCGGATGTGCCTTCTGCTGTCGTTATTTTATCACCGGTTAATCCTTCTCCCATAATCAATTGAAGGTTCGGGATTTGAACCGTTTTCGGAAGTTTACTCCAGAACGACAGAAGCACCTTTCCATTAGGGGTTACACTTTTATCAAGTAAGGAAACTTTGGCAGGATAGTATGCGTCATCTAATGTTTTGAAATACCCTTCGAGTTTAGGCAATTTGGTTAATCGCTTTTCCAAGTTTTCCATCTCGACCTCAGCATAAACAATGTTAGAATTTGAACTAGCATAACTGTGCATATTACGAATTTTAATGCCAGTCCTCTTGCCTATATTCGGTATGTTGTAACTTTCCCCTGCATTAATAACGGATAAGTTCAATTGTTCCGATGTATGCTTAAATTCAACTATGGTCCTGGCAGCCCCCGTTTCGCCTTCCCCCGCTTCCTGGACAACCAGCTTGATTTCCTTATATTGATAAGTATAAGGCACCTTAGTATAGATTAAGATGCTGGATTCACCCTGGGTTGGCAGACCCATGGTATTATCCAATTTCACAAGCTTTGTATTGGCTATGTCTACCTTTACGCCATCTAATAAGAAATATCCCGATAACTTTATTAAAGGTAACGCAGTAACAAGTCCCGTGTTCCTTATCACGATTTCCGCTGCAATGATATCTTGGTCTTCCCACGGTAATCGTTGAATTGAATTAAGTTTGAGGGTATAGCTTCCTGACTTGTTGGTGTACCTGTAGCTTTTGCCTAGTGCGAGATTTTCTGTCTTACTGGAAGCAGGCACCTTATACACGGCGACCGTAATTTCAAATTTGTTCTCTGCCGTTACAGGCAGCTTCACAACCAGCTCTGCATCGGCTATATCCACATTGAAAGGGAGACTTGCCGCCAATTCCACTGCCTTACTGATCCCGGGGTTCACCGCCAATTCCGCCGCAGTTGTAGTTAATGGGTAGATCAGACCTTTAGCCGTACGAAGATCATAATCATATTTCGGAATCTTCACTGCTTTATTTCCGATATTCTCGTAATTATAATAGACGATGATGTCATTATTCTTCTCGACCTTTTCCTTCGTCACCTTACTGATGTGTGTTGATACAGAAATCTTGTCGATCACCAGCACTTTTTTGTTAGCGATAGGGGTTGGCGGGGCAGCATCAGTTTTAGTGGCAGGCAGGTGATAGAAGGCAACCGGCAGATCCACCTTCTCGGCTCCTTCAGGAAGCGTGACCGCCAACTGCCAATTCTCCGGATTCATCGAGAGGGAGATCGCAGCCTTCAGCTCCAGCTTCTTCTTCTCCTTCGGTTGAATCGTCACATTCTCCAGACTGGCTGTGTCCAGCTGATAGATCGTGCCATTGGCCGTACGGATATAGAACTGGTACGCGGGAAGCTTCACACTGCGGCTGCCGGTGTTCTCCAACTCATAGACTACCGCAGCCAGATAATATTCTTCACTTTGATCCACCGTAAATTCATGGATCGAAGACTTAACAGCCGTGCCTGAGATATCCATCAACCGTTTATGGTCCACAGGCGTAACAATGGCGTAACCTGTAGGAATCGTAAACTCACCCAGCTTCCGCTCATACGATGCTGCACTGAAATCCCACTTGATGATTTGGAGTAGCAAATCCTGCAGCTGCACACTTGAGTTAACCTTGGAATAAAACGTAAAATCCTTGCTGGATTGAGCGGGTATCCGGTTCTTATTCTTGTCCGCCTCAATCAGCTTAACCGAATAATGGGGGCCCGATTTGGATCGAAGCTTCGCCCAATAATTGATAAACTGCAGATCGCTGTTATCCTTATTATGTACCGTCAAAGTAAAGACAACCGTTCTCCCCTCGGTGGTTTCCA
>DASWUO010000090.1:0-3349 GCA_036401615.1 Bacilli bacterium
TCAGACCACACCTCATAATCCATTGTCTTTTTTTACATTTTTATTATATCACAACTTCAAGACGAACCAAGTTTTTCAGTGGCGCTGTACTTTAAGATCCCGCGATAGATGGCCGCCGCTGCTTTTTTCTGATAAATTTCATCGTTTAGGAGTTGTGCTTCTTCCGGATTGGAGAGGAATCCGACTTCGATAAGGGCGCTGGGTATTTCTACAGCCTTTAACAAATAGATGGTATTGGCGGTGCCAACCAAGCGGTCCGTATTCAGGTTGCTGCGGATTTCCTCTTGAATGGAGGAAGCCAGTCTCTTGTTCTCCTCGAGGCTTGGGTAATAGAAGGATTGCGCCCCGCGCCATCGGCTGGAGGGAATGCTGTTCATGTGGATGCTTATTAACATATTCGCCTGTTTATCCTTGACCAATTTCACCCGGTTTAGCAAATCCTCGGTTTTTCGCCGGCTGAAGCCCTTCGTTTCAGGGGCAGCCAGATCCTTGTCCTCTTCTCTGGTCATAATCACAATGGCTCCCGCCTGCTGCAGATAATCCCTTAAATGTAAGGCTATGATCAAGTTAATATGCTTCTCTACAATGCCCCCCCGGCTTTCTGCGCCTCCGTCTACTCCTCCGTGTCCCGCATCAATAGCAATGACTTTTCCGGATAAGGGCAGCGTCCAATAAGTCCACGTCTTTGTGGAAGGCATATGGTAGGTAAGAAGAATGATAATCAAAAGAACCATTGCAACGGATACCGCTATTTTCAAACTGCCTCTTAAGGTGAGCCAGATGATCATTTTATTTCTGAGTTTGCCCAAAATAAATCCACCCCTTATTCAGCCTTCTGCACAGAAAGAGGATAACAACTCTGTTTAACATCGGTATCCTCTTACAGTATATATGGGACAGGGTGGACAATTAGACCTGATGGTTATAGAATGCTAAGAATTGTTATATACCCGCTGAGGAAATGAGTTGCTCCGACATGCCTTCAATCAAGACTTGAGCCACTTCCGGTCGGGTGAACTCCTTCGGTGGCAGAACGCCGTCCCGAAGCAGGGCACGCACTTTAGTGCCCGAGAGATGAAGATGATCAACAGAATCATGAGGGCATGTTTTGCTTGAGGCCATGTTGCCGCATTTGGTGCAGAAGAAGCTGTGTTCGAAGAAGAGCGGCGTAATCCCGAGCTCCTCGGGTGTAAAGTTCAAGAAAATTTCCTGTGCTTCATAAGTGCCGTAATAATCGCCTACACCTGCATGATCCCGGCCTACTATGAAATGGGTGCATCCATAGTTTTTACGTACCATCGCATGGAATATAGCCTCTCGAGGGCCGGCATAACGCATAGCTGCGGGAAACACGCCAAGAAATACACGATCCTTAGGATAATAGTTTTCTAACAACACCAGATAACTGCGCATTCTAACATCCGCCGAAATATCGTCTGACTTGGTCTCGCCTACCAAGGGATTAAGGAAGAGCCCGTCTACGATTTCCATAGCCGTCTTCTGAATATATTCATGTGCCCGGTGAACAGGATTTCTGGTTTGAAAGCCACAGACAGTTTTCCAACCGAGCTGCGCAAACATAGCACGCGTTTGGCTGGGATCGAAATAAAACTCCTTGAATTTGCTGGGTTCCGGACGATTAATCACTTGAATCGATCCTCCAATATAATTGGAAGGCCGGGAGAATAACTTCTTCACACCCGGGTGATCCATGTCATCGGTCTTAAATACCATGACAGCTTCATAGGAAAGATTGGCTTTATAGAGGCTGTCTATATCCAAGATAGCATAGATTATCCCATCCTCTTCACCTACTAAAGACACTTGCTGCCCTATTTTGAGACTTTCTGAAACCTCATCTTCAACAGCTAAAGTGATTGGCACACTCCAAACCGTCCCATCCGACAGACGCATGGAGTCTACCACAGAACGGTAGGAAGCTTCAGATAGAAATCCCTTCAATGGTGAAAAAGCGCCCACCCCGATTAAATCTATATCCGAAATGGTCCAAGTATTTACCTTGATGGCAGTTAAGGATTTAGCCAGTTCTACCAGCTTCTCTCTTTCCTGACCGGTTGCTATTCTGTTAATTAAGCTGCCGCCGTGCGGTTTGATTGTTTCCAATACATTCCCATCCTTATCCGTAAGTTCTCGCTTGCCTGTAAACTATTATTTTACTTCGCTTGGTGCAATCCGCATTCTGTCTTTTCATTTCCTGCCCAACGCCCGGCCCGCGGGTCTTCACCTTCGGCTACTTGTTTGGTGCAATAAAGACAGCCGATACTCGGATAGTTCTGATCATGCAGCGGGTTATAGATAAGATTGTTAGCACGGATATAATTCCATACATCCTCTGAAGTCCAGCTAGCGATAGGATTAAATTTGACCAAACCAAATTTGGTATCGTATTCTACCTTTTTTGAATTGGCTCTAGTAGGCGCTTGATCCCTGCGAATGCCTGTGATCCATGCATCGTAACTCCCTAGAATCTTGGTGAGCGGCTGAACCTTTCTCAGATCGCAGCAGCTGTTCGGATTGCTCTTCCACAATTCATCTCCAAAAGCCTTAGCCTGCGCTTCAGGAGTATATTCCGACTTCACTTGGACAAAAGAGATATTATAAAACGCCTCTAACCGATCCCGCGTTTCATACGTTTCCTGGAAATGAAAATCCGTATCCAGATAAAAGATATCTTTACCCTTACTAAGCTTCTGCAGCATATCGACTAACACTACATCCTCTGCTCCAAAACTGCAGGCAAGCGTAAGATTAGGAAACTTCTCCACAGCCCATGCAATGATGGTTTCAGGAGAAGCTGTTTCGAATTCCTCATTAGCCTCTGCTAATACACGTTCTTTCTCTAATAAATTCATGCAATTCCCTCCGTTACTTAATTCCGAGCATTCCAGTATGAATTAAGGTTTTATTATTCATTATAAGATTTCTTCCCTTAATGTTCAATATGTTTGAAAAATAAATTTGTGACAATAAAAAACCTCCCCTGCGAAAAACAGAAAAGGTTTTGGAGCATATGAAGAATAATGAAGTTTAACGTTTGGAGAACTGAGGAGCCCGACGAGCTGCTTTCAAGCCGTACTTCTTACGTTCTTTCATACGTGGATCCCGTGTTAGGAATCCGGCTTTCTTTAAGGAAGGGCGTAATTCCGGGTCTGCCTTCAGCAAAGCCCTTGAAATGCCGTGACGAATGGCTCCGGCTTGTCCTGAGGTTCCACCGCCATGCGCAATAACCACAACATCGTATCTTCCCAAGGTCTGGGTTAAAGCCAAGGGTTGTTTCACGATAAGCATTAATGTTTCCAATCCAAAATACTCTTTTAATTCACGTTTA
>DASWUO010000091.1:0-4221 GCA_036401615.1 Bacilli bacterium
AATAAGATAAGATTCCCGCTTTAAACTTTTTGGAATTCGGGATCGCTGTAGGAATGGGCTATCCATCCTTCGGTTTCGATAAACAATCGAACCGCGACTATTTTACGATCATCCATGAGTGTAAAGAAGTGAGGCTTGTTCTCCGGCACCGAAATGACATCGCCTTTGGTTAATTCCACATCGAAGTAGCCAACTTCATCCGAACCTTTGATGATAAATATCCCATTGCCCGCTGTGATTGCACGGACTTCATCTTCTGTATGGGTATGGACATCCTCAAATTTCTTGAGCAGCACATCAAGGTTGGGGGTGGCATCCGAGAGAGCAATCAAATCCCATGTTTTGTATCCCCGGCGCTCAGCCAATTCCCGAATTTCTGAATCGAAATATTGCAAAATTCGGCTTTTCTCTTCGTCGCTTAAAACAAATTTCTCCTGCAATTCAGGAAGCAATTTGCTGGCGTCCCAATGCTCGTACAGAACTTCCTGGCTCTCCAGAAATGCTGAAACTTGCGCTTGATCTGTAATGCGTTGATTCGTATTGCGAATTCGAATTTGTGCCATATGGTTTCCTCCATTTTGCTGAAAATTGATAACCCAGATATGTGTTTCAATACTAATATGTATTATAGTTGAATTACAGGGGGATGTCGATTAGTTGTCAATCCGGTTGTTGTTCCAGTTTGGCTTTCTTAATTAAAGGAATTCTGATAGACTTTAGTTTAAATTACTTTTCGGGAGTGTTTACTAATCAATGGCTAAACGAACCATTCAGGAACAAATGAATCATAAAATACTAATTTTAGACGGTGCGATGGGGACGATGATTCAACAAGTTGATTTAACAGCGCAGGACTTCGGCGGCGAGGATCTCGAAGGATGCAATGAAATGCTTGTGCTTACCCGCCCTGATGTTATCAGTTCCATTCATGACGCTTATTTGGAAGCAGGAGCCGATCTTATTGAGTCCAATACGTTTGGTTCTACAAGTGTAGTTCTTGCAGAATATGGTTTGCAGGAACGCACGAGAGAGCTTAATCTGGTCGCTGCCAAGCTGGCTGTTGAGGCTGTAAATAAATATTCTACCCCAGAGTGGCCGAGGTATGCTGTAGGCGCCATGGGTCCAACCACCAAAACCTTATCTGTTACGGGCGGGGTCACCTTCGATGAGTTGGTGGACAACTATTATGAGCAAGCATTGGCGTTGATTGAAGGCGGAGTGGATGTGCTCTTGCTTGAAACCTCCCAAGATACATTAAATGTAAAGGCCGGCGGAATCGGAATTAGTAGGGCGATTGAAGAAACAGGGAAGCAACTCCCTATCATGATTTCCGGAACCATTGAACCTATGGGAACTACTTTGGCTGGGCAAAATATTGAGTCTTTTTATATATCATTAGAACATTTGCATCCAATCTCCATTGGACTGAACTGCGCAACAGGTCCCGAATTTATGCGGGATCATATCCGCACACTCTCTGGAATCGCCGATACAGCCGTCAGCTGCTATCCTAATGCAGGATTGCCGGATGAAGATGGTCATTATCATGAGTCACCGGAATCATTGGCAAAGAAAATGTCCGGTTTCGCCGAACAAGGTTGGTTGAATATTGCCGGAGGCTGCTGCGGAACAACACCTGACCATATTCGTGTATTAGCTGAGGCGATGAAACAATACAAACCCCGCACTCAATCAGGTACACACCCACCTTCCGTTTCAGGTATTGAAACCGTCTATGTTGAACCGGAAAACCGTCCTTTAATGGTAGGAGAGAGAACCAACGTTTTAGGCTCCAGAAAGTTTAAACGATTGATAGCTGAAGAGAAATATGAGGAAGCCTCTGAAATTGCCCGTGCCCAGGTAAAGGGGGGAGCCCATGTTATCGATATTGGTCTTCAGGATACCGATCGCGACGAAGCGAAAGACATGGAGAAGTTCTTGCAATTTGCCGTGAACAAGGTGAAGGTTCCCTTTGTATTTGATACCACGGATGCCTCCGTTATTGAAATAGCTTTGAAATATTCCCAGGGCAAGGCGATTATTAATTCGATTAATTTGGAGGATGGGGAAGAGAAATTCGAAAGAATGGTTCCCTTGATCCATAGATATGGGGCAGCTGTTGTTGTAGGTACGATTGATGAAACGGGACAAGCGATTTCCCGGGAGGATAAATTGGCCGTCGCCAAACGTTCCCGTGATCTATTGGTTAATAAGTATGGGATGAATGAACGGGATCTTATATTTGATCCGTTGATGTTTCCGGTTGGAACAGGGGACCAGCAGTACATTGGATCGGCCAAAGAAACCATTGAAGGAATCCGTTTGATTAAAGAGGCAATGCCAGCATGTCAAACCATACTAGGATTAAGCAATGTATCCTTTGGACTTCCTGAAGCTGGGAGAGAGGTTCTAAATGCCGTTTATCTGTATCATTGCACGAAGGCAGGCTTAGATTACGCTATTGTTAATACGGAGAAATTAGAGCGGTATGCTTCCATCTCCGAGGAGGAACGGCGGCTTTCGGAAAACCTGATTTTTGAAACAAACGACGAACATTTGGCCGAGTTTGTAGCGTTCTATCGGGTCAAAAAAGTAGATAAGAAGGAAAAATTAATAAACTTATCCCTTGAGGAAAGGCTTGCTTCTTATGTTGTTGAGGGGACCAAAGAAGGCCTGATCCCGGATCTGCAGGAAGCGTTATTAAAGGATCGGCCGCTTGAAATTATTAATGGACCGTTAATGCGCGGGATGGAGCAGGTTGGCCGTCTGTTTAATAACAATGAATTAATCGTTGCCGAAGTGCTGCAAAGTGCTGAAGTTATGAAAGCTTCTGTTTCTTTTCTGGAGGGCTTTATGGAAAAGACGGAAACCTCCGTTAAAGGAACAATTCTCTTGGCCACTGTAAAAGGGGACGTTCACGATATTGGCAAAAATTTAGTGGAAATCATTCTCTCCAACAATGGCTACAAAATTATTAACCTCGGCATCAAAGTTCCGCCTGAGCAATTAATTGAAGCCTTCCGTAAGGAGAAACCGGATGCTATTGGTTTATCCGGACTTTTAGTGAAATCCGCCCAACAGATGGTTATTACTGCCCAAGATTTAAAAGCCGCTGGCATCGATATTCCTATATTAGTCGGCGGCGCTGCTCTTACAAGGAAATTCACGAAAACCCGCATAAGCCCGGAATATGACGGTATGGTTTTATATGCTAAGGACGCTATGAATGGCTTAGACATTGCTAATCAATTGAGTGACCCGGAACAGCGTAAAAAACTCATAGAAGAATTGCGCGAATTAAAAGAATCTGATGTTATGGATGCAGGTAAGAAAGAAACAGAACCAGAACTATCGCGGGTCATCCGTTCTAATATCTCTACTGAAGCCCCTGTCTTCCCTGCACCTGATCTAAACCGCCATATTCTGCGGGATTATCCAATCAGCCATATTGTGCCTTATATTAATCAACAAATGCTGTTGGGACATCATCTGGGATTGCGTGGACAAGTGGAGCAGCTTCTTCATGAGAAGAATCCGAAAGCAGTCGAATTAAAATCCGTTGTGGATCAGATCATCGAAGAAGCGATAACTAAAGGCATCATAAAAGCCAATGGGATGTATCAATTCTTTCCTGCTCAATCTTCCGGAGACAGCATTATCATCTATGATCCACTGGATCATTCAAAGGTGATAAAGGTCTTTGCATTTCCGCGTCAACAAGTAGAGCCCTACCTTTGTTTAGCAGATTTCCTGAAATCAACAACGAGTGGAATTATGGACTATGTAGGATTTTTACTTGTTACCGCGGGTCAGGGGATTCGCGAATTATCTTCTGAGTGGAAGGATAAAGGAGACTATCTTCGTTCCCACACGCTCCAATCGGTTGCCTTGGAAATTGCCGAAGCCTTCGCAGAGAGACTTCATCATATTATGCGGGATGTTTGGGGCTTTCCCGACGCCTCGGATATGACGATGAAGCAGCGGCACGGTGCCAGATACCAGGGCATTCGGGTATCCTTTGGTTATCCGGCTTGTCCTAATCTGGATGATCAAGAACTTTTGTTTGACCTGATTAAACCGCAGGATATTGGGGTAGAGTTAACAGAGGGGAGTATGATGGAGCCTGAAGCATCGGTGTCGGCCATGGTGTTTGCCCATCCCCAGGCCCAATATTTCAACGTAGAGAAAGTGGATAAATAGCAATGGAATTATATTTCTTAG
>DASWUO010000092.1:0-3020 GCA_036401615.1 Bacilli bacterium
GCCTTGGCATACCAAGCATCTTCCGTCTCCTCGTCCATCAGGTTAAATACTCTCTCCGCAGAGATGATTGCCCGTTGAGCACCCAGAAGCTGATCGAAGAAACCGATAATGGGCTGATAGAAACGGCTTAGATAGTCAATAAATGCGTAAAACACTCCAAATTCGATGGCGGTTTGCAAGGACTCTTGGCCAAAATACCAGATAACGATGGCTGTGACCAGACTGCCAATCAAGCCAACCGCATTCCGCGAAGACACGGAAAACACCCTAAACTGTTTCACTTGATTGATGTACCTGTCGTGGTTGAGTGCCTCGAACTCCTTCATCGTTTCCTCTTCTTTACGGAAAGCTTGAATGATCGGCATCACTACAATGGACTCGTTAAGCATGGCATACATATCAGCCAGACGCGCCCTCATAATGGAGATATAAATCTTTGAATACTTCAGGTGAATCACAATAATAACCGTAAACAGCGGAAGGAGCAATACAGCAATCAAGGCCAATGGGGGATCCAGAATAAATAACGCTACAATGATGCCAATAATCGTCACTCCGCTTACAACGAAGGTCGCCATAAAGCTGATAAATAATTCCTTAATCGCTTCGGTATCGTTCGCTATTCTCGAAACAATCTGGCCTATAGGCGTGTTGTCAAAATAGCGCAGTGGAATAAGCTGGATGTGGCTCATGATATCCATGCGCAGCTTTTGGATGATTCGCAGTGCGGTGGCTTGCAGTAAGTATGATTGGAAGAAAGTGAGCAGGTTGGAGGCGAATAATAAGAAAATAAATAAGCCGATCAGCAACAACACGGGCATTAAATCATGCTGATAGAAGCTTCTAAGCTCGGCTGGAGTTAGTTTTAACGCCGGATAGAGGTTTTTTTCGCCTTTTTCATCTTTGATTTCAATTTGCAGGCTATCTGCTAGAGAGTTGGGTACAAGGATCCACTTTCCGTCAAGCTTTACAGGCACAGGGATCAAGTAGAAATCTTGTTCTACTTGGGAGATTTGAGCTTCCATCCAAGCTTTCTTGTACTGTTCGGTTGTTTCATCAAACCAGTCATCCCGAACAAAGGACTTTCCGCGAAAGGAAACCGCATTAAGCCCCCGCGGAACCTCAGCAGGATCTGCTTGATACCAAACACGCTCAATCCCCAGAATATGTTTATCAATCACAACCTTGGCGATAAAGGGGCCTGCCAATTGGGCGCCGATAGCTGTAAACAGAATGATAAAGGCAAGCCCAATGGGGCCTTTAAACTGCAGCATGTATTGGATCAGTCGCCTGATAACGGGACGTTTAGACTTCATCTTCACTGTCCTCCTTACCATTCAACAAACTTGCTTCCATCTGCTGGCGAATGTATTGCTTCGCGTACCATCCGTCCAATGCCATTAATGTCCCATGCGGGCCTTCTTCCACAATCCTGCCCTCATCCAGAACAATAATCCATTGGGCATGGCGCACTGCTGAGAGTCGATGTGTCGCAATTAAAGTTGTTTTTCCTTCACGGGTTTTCCTTATATTGTGCAGAATGATACTTTCTGTTTTGGCATCTACTGCAGATAAAGCATCGTCCAACATGAGGATCTCAGGATCAACCAATAAGGCGCGCGCTATGGAAATTCGTTGTTTCTGACCGCCGGACAGCATAACTCCATTCTCGCCTATTATGGTCTCAAGTCCATTCGGCATTCCAGCGATGTCATTCGTGAAGAAGGCCATCTCAATCACGTGTTCAATTTCCTTGACGCTTGCTTCAGGTTTACCCAAAGCAATATTATGTTTAATCGTTTTCGATAATAATAAGTGCTCTTGCGGCACATAACCGACCCATCCTTTAATTCGATCCAGTGGAATGCTTTCAATAGGAACGTTATCAATAATGATCTTCTGGTCTTCAACGGGATACTGGCGCAGGAATTGTTTCAGCAGTGTAGTTTTTCCGCTCCCTGTGCGGCCGACAATGCCTAAAGTTGACCCGTGTTCAATCCGCAAGGAAATATGCTCAAGACTATTATTGTTAGAGCCGGGATAGGAGAACGCAAGATCCCGGATTTCGATGGAAGCGGGGAGCTTTACATCCACCAATGAGTCTCGGTCCGTCACATCGGCGTTCTGGATAAAGTTTGTTTCCAAGCGGTCCGCTGAGGCGCTGCCTCTTTGCAGAATATTAATAAACTCCCCGAAAGAAATCATAGGCCAGATCAATAAGCCCAGATATATATTAAAGGATACTAGCTGTCCCAACGAAATCTGTCCATTGAATACAAGATAAGAACCATATCCTAAACCGATAGAGAAGCTTAGGCCAACTATAGTAGAGATGACCGGTTGAAACAAGGAATTGATATAAGCTACCTTAATATTCTTATTCATAACATCCTGCGTTACTTTATCAAAAGCTTGCACATCCTTGTCCTCCTGCACATAAGAGCGAAGCACCCGCATACCTGATATGGATTCCAGAGCTTGATCATTCATAAATCCAAAAGCTTGCTGGGAGGTTAAGAAATGCTTGCGCATGGTCTTACCCAAACGATTAATGGCATAGGCCAGAAAAGGTAATGGAAGCAGCGCAGCAAGCATAAGTTTATAATCTATGAGAGTAATCATAGTTACTAATACAACGGAGGTACCGATGACGGTATTAACTAAAGTTAATACCCCATAACCCGCTGTATTGCCAATGGCCAAAATGTCATTGGTAGCTAAAGCCATAATATCCCCAGTGCGGTTACGGTGAAAAAAGGAGGGAGACATTCGCGTTAAGTGGCTAAGCAATCGGCTCCTTAATACCTTCTCGAGCAATATTGAACTGCCGAACAAACGGGTGATCCAAATATAGGTAACTACATAAATAAAAACAGCAAGTCCGATAAGGAGCCATACAGTTTGTGTTAACGCCTCACCGGTTAATTTACCGACACGAATAAGATCGATGACATCGCCAATCATTTTCGGCGGGATGATATTGAGGATGTTAACGATGACCATTAGAAATATAGCGAGAA
>DASWUO010000093.1:0-11957 GCA_036401615.1 Bacilli bacterium
GTTTCTTCACCAAAGCAGATACAATGTGACCTGCACTGACTAAAGTTTCTTTATTGGCCAAGCCAATATCCTTGCCAGCCTCAATAGCAGCAAGGGTAGGCTTTAATCCTTGACTGCCTACTAAGGCATTAATTACAAAATGTGCTTCCGTACCGGCGGCTATTTCCAATAATCCCTCTTCCCCGTAATAAACCTGTGTTGAAGCGGGAATCTGGCTCCTTACTTTTTCAGCCAAGTCTTTGGTTGCCACCGATACTTTTTTGGGATGGAAATCGTGAATCTGTTGTATCAACAAAGCAATATTCGTTCCGGCACCCAAACCTTCAATTTGAAATTCTTGCGGGTGATGTGCTATGACGTCTAAAGCTTGAGTACCAATAGAACCTGTTGAACCCAGTATCGCCACTTTCTTCATCATAAGCTTACCAAATTCAATAAATGTACAAGTGGAAAAACGATCAACCAGCTGTCACAGCGGTCAAGAACACCGCCATGCCCGGGAAGTATTGCCCCGGAATCTTTAATCCCGCTGACCCTCTTATAGGCCGACTGTATTAAATCACCCATCTGCCCTGCAACGGCTACAATAAATCCTATCCAAACGGCTGTATAAATATCAAGCAAATCGGGGGCATATAGGGAAAAACAAATAGCGGCAGCCACTGAAAACATCATGCCGCCCGCTGCCCCTTCTATTGTTTTTTTCGGGCTGATGGTTGGCCAAAGCAGGTGTTTCCCGATCGCTTTACCTGTGAAATAAGCCCCTGAATCTGTAACCCAGATACAACTATACAACAATAAAGACCAATAAAACCCATGCTCTAACCATCGGGTTTCCGACATATAATGAAAACCGACGCCAATATAAATAACACCAATGGTGAGAACTGCCGCTTTTTCATAGTTCATTTTATTTTTTGAGATCACTGTAAAGCAAAGCAGAATAAACACAAGAAACCAGATTATGGATTCAAAGGATGCCGCGTTGTCAAAGTTAAACTGCGTCCAGGGTAATGCCAAATATACAACAGCTATAAACCCAATTAAACTCGAAGCTTCAAATATCTTATATTTATTCATCCGGATGAATTCATGAAAGCCCAATAATGAGAATAGGAGCATAAGTCCATTAAACCAATAACCGCCCAAATACAGCAACACTATAAACAAAGCTCCTGCTATCAAACCTGAGATAATCCTTTGTTTCATTGCCTATAGCCCTCCGTACCTTCTAATGCGACGTTGATACTCCTTAATTGCTTCATAGAAATGCTGCTCTCCAAAGGCAGGCCAATGAACATCGGTAAACCACATCTCTGTGTAGGCTAGTTGCCATAACATAAAGTTGCTGACTCTCATCTCGCCGCTGGTACGGATTAATAAATCCGGGTCAGGAAGTAACGACGTTTGCAGATAATTGGAATAAACCGGTTCGGTAATCTGCTCTATGCTCAACAACCCTGTCTGGATATCTTTGAGCATTTGTTGAATGCCTGATAACATTTCTTTTCTGCTGCCATAGTTTAAAGCAAAATTAAGAATAAGGCCTGTATTGTTCTTCGTTTGTTGTTCTGCTGCCTCCACGGCATTTCTTGTGAAATCAGGAAGGTCTTCCTTCCATCCCATCATCCGAACCTGCACATTCTTCTCAATCAACTCATCCAGCTCAAGGGATAAAAATTCTTGAGGCAGTTTCATCAATAAATCCACCTCAGCTTTGGGTCGTTTCCAATTTTCTGTAGAAAATGCGTACAGGGTTAGGATCTTAATTCCCAAGTCATTTGCTGCAATGGTTATTTTCTTAACGGTATTCAAACCAAATCGATGTCCTGCTACCCGGGGTAAACCGTGTTTTTTAGCCCACCGGCCATTTCCGTCCATGATGATAGCTACGTGCTTTGGAATATTATCCGGACTAATCTGTTCTAAATCACGAGAAACTTTTCCGCCAAACGATCTTAATAACCTTTGTATCATCCCTTTTTCCCCCACTCACGAAAACCGGACAACTGCCAGAGCCAAGGATGCCCGATTTAAGTAAGGATTAAAAACAAATCATTTAAATCCCAACCTCCTGGCGGGAATTTAAATGATCATACTTCCATGATTTCTTTTTCTTTAGCTGCCAAAATTTTATCAATTTCCAAGATATAACGATCTGTTGATTTTTGAATATCTTCTTGATGCCGCCGGGATTCATCTTCAGACAGATCGGTCTTTTCCATTTTCTTAATATCCTCATTAGCATCTCTTCTTACATTTCGAACAGCTACTTTGGCATCTTCACCTGATTTTTTCGTCATTTTCACCAGATCGGCCCGTCTTTCCTCAGTAAGCATAGGAATGGTAATACGGATGGAAACTCCATCATTAGATGGAGATAACCCTAAATCTGATTTCATGATAGCTTTTTCAATAGCACTGAAAGATGACTTATCCCATGGTTGGATTAACAAGGTCCGCGGATCCGGACTGTTGATATTGGCCAGTTGATTCACCGGTGTTAACGACCCGTAATATTCCACTTGTACTCTATCCAGCAAGGAAGGATTCGCTCGACCTGCTCTCAAGGAGGCCAGTTCTTTCTTCAATGCAGCCAGAGCTTTTTCCATACGTTCTTCAGCATTCTTCTTCACTGACAATGGCATTAATCAACACTCCTTCTGACAGTAGTGCCAATCTTTTCCCCCAACACCACTCGTTTAATATTTCCCTTTTCCGTTATAGAAAAAACCACCAAAGGAATATTATTTTCCATACACAGCGATGATGCGGTTGAATCCATGACACCCAAGTTTTTATTAAGCACTTCCATGTAAGTAAGACTATCGATTTTTACAGCAGTTGGATCTTTAAAAGGATCGGCTGTATAAACGCCATCCACTTTGTTCTTTGCCATTAAAATTACTTCAGCTTCAATTTCAGCAGCACGCAGGGCGGCTGTGGTATCCGTGGAAAAGTACGGGTTTCCTGTTCCGGCTGCGAAGATAACGACTCTGCCCTTTTCCAGATGGCGCATAGCCCTTCTTCTTATGTAAGGTTCAGCGATTTGCGACATGGCAATGGAAGTTTGGACTCTTGTAGGAACTCCAACTTTCTCTAAGGAATCCTGCAAAGCAAGAGAATTCATCACCGTAGCTAACATTCCCATATAATCGGCTGTAGCCCGGTCGATCCCCATTGCACTTCCCGAGATGCCTCTCCAGATATTACCGCCGCCTACAACAACAGCTACCTCCACATTGAGTTCAACAACTTCTTTAATCTGTTCGGCTATTGAATCCATCATTTCAGCTTCAATCCCGTAACCCAATTGACCTGATAGGGCTTCCCCGCTTAACTTTAAGATGATTCGTTTATAAATGGGATGTTTCAACCTCTTTGCCTCCATTCCTAGAAAAACCGCATGATTCCAAAGATAAATCTCTATCGTAGACAATCCGTTGATTTTATAAAAGAAGGAACACAGAGTGTTCCAAGTATTCATCAACTATTATTTTTTGTGAATTATTTCTTCGTTTGTGCCATAACCTCTTCAACAAAGTTGTCTTGTTTCTTTTCTAAACCTTCGCCCAATTCATAGCGGACAAAGCGGCGAATGGAAATGTTCTCACCGATTTTGGATACTTTCTCATTGAGTAAAGCCGAAATCGTTTTATCCGGGTCTTTAATGAAGGATTGCTCCATTAGGCAAAATTCTTCATAATATTTGCCAATCCGTCCTTCTACCATTTTATCAACGATATGTGCAGGCTTACCTTCGTTTAATGCTTGATTGCGGAGAATTTCCTTTTCTTTATCTAATTCTTCCTGCTTGACTTCTTCCCTGCGAATGTAACGGGGATTGGCGGCAGCAATTTGCATCGCAACGTCTTTAACAAATTCTTTAAACTGGCTTGTTTTGGCAACAAAGTCAGTTTCACAGTTAACTTCAACCAACACCCCAACACGGCCTCCTGCATGAATATAAGATTCTACATACCCTTCAGTTGCAATCCGGCCTGCTTTATTGGCTGCTGCGGACAAACCCTTCTCGCGAAGAATTTCTGCAGCTTTGGTGATATCTTCATTACCTTCTTCTAACGCTTTCTTGCAATCCAATATTCCTGCGCCTGTCTTCTCACGCAATTCTTTAACCATCGCTGCTGTTACTGCCATTATGGTCCCTCCTAAAAGTTATTTCGATTTAGTTATTTTTATTTAAAATGCTCACTAATTTAATAAAAAGGGCGGTGATAGGTTAACACAACCTTCAACCCACCCTTTATCTTGTTACACAAAATTTGTGTATTAATATTATGCAGTTGTCTGTTCGCCTTGATGAGATTCAATCACGGCTTCGGCAATTTTAGCTGTAAGCAGCTTAACTGCACGGATCGCATCATCATTGCCGGGAATGACATAGTCAATTTCATCAGGATCACAATTGGTATCTACAATACCAACAATAGGAATGCCTAACTTGCGTGCTTCGGCAACAGCAATACGTTCTTTGCGGGGATCAATAATAAATAAAGCGCTTGGCAATTTATTCATTCCCTTGATTCCACCCAGAAATTTTTCTAATCTTAGCTTTTCCTTGTTTAGCAGAATTACTTCTTTCTTGGGAAGCACTGAAAATGTCCCATCTTCTTCCATCTTCTCAAGTGATTTCAAACGATCAATCCGCTTCTGTATGGTCTGAAAGTTGGTTAATGTACCACCCAGCCATCTTTGGTTAATGAAGAACATACCGCAGCGTCTTGCTTCTTCAGCAACAGAATCCTGTGCTTGCTTCTTGGTTCCAACAAATAATAAGGTTCCACCCACTGCTGCAATGGATTTAACGAAGTTATAAGCTTCTTCTACCTTCTTAACTGTCTTCTGCAAATCAATAATGTAAATCCCGTTTCTTTCTGTGAAGATGTAACGATCCATTTTCGGATTCCAACGTCGGGTCTGATGACCGAAGTGTACACCCGCTTCCAATAACTGTTTCATGGATATTACTGCCATATCTTCACACACCTCCTCGTTTTTGGTTTTAGTTATCCTCCGCTAATCGCATGTTCCCGTAAGACTTTCTGTTGAAAGCACCCTTAAGGGAATTGATGAGCGTGTGTTTTATTGCCGTCAATTACTATATCATAATTTACCTTCTTAATGCAAACCTATTGTACGGTAGTTATGATCTTGAGGATCTCATTAAGTGTTTCTTTGCCGGTGAAAGAGAAAGATCCTGATTGAATTTTGTTGGTCAACTTGCGGTTTTCCACTGCTTTCACAAATTCATCCACATTGGAAATGACTTTACTCTTAAATAAAAGATTACCCACGGCTTCAGATCCGGAGCCCCGGGGAATGATAACAGTAATTTCTTTGGAAGGTGATGGCGATTGGGTAATTACCGGTGAAGGTGAAGACGTCAATGCGGGAACGGGTGTGATATCCGTCTTCTCTTGAGGAGAGGGAGTTGAAGTTAAATCCTTCTTAATTACACTGTAACCCAATTTTTCAACTGCCTCTACAAGTTCAGTCTCATCCATAGGATCTTCTGGAACATTGCCTTGTTCCGGAAGAGGTTTATCTGCATAAATCATAATCTGTAACAGAATGGCTCCCACGATTAGACCGATCCCTAATCCATTCAAGAAAAATTTGTTTTTAAACACGGAATTGCTCCTCCTGTCGGGCCAATTGCAGAATCAATTGAATTTCGCCTTTATTCATGCCTAACTTTCTGGCGATATATTCTATGGACTTCCCTTGTTTATCCAGTTCTAATAATTCCAAGTACCTTTCTTTAATATTCATATGGGATATTTCTGCAGTTTCCTCTATAACCTCCGACATGACCGGGACAGCTTGTTCCATTTGTTCAGCTTTGTCTGCTTTCTCAGGTTTCCCGGATTTTTGAACCATTCCGGCTGTAATCTCGTATACTTGTTTCTCCAAAGACTCAATTCTCCCAAACAGCTTGGACGTTTGGTTCTCGCCATCCTTTTTCATATCCGCAACCAGCTTTAACAGGTCTTTATTCTCTGCCTCGATTTCATCAATAAAATGCTCGATCGTTTCTTCAATTTCTTGAATCATTTCTGTTTGTTTGGAAGTTGAAGAGTATTTGGGAAGTAAAAGAGCATAGACTAATATCCCTGCTCCAATTAATGCTACAAGCTGCCAAGGATACATAATAACCACCATTTCTACTTATGAATTAGGTTTACATGGATACATCTACATGATGCCCTTTGTATGGATGTTCGATGGGATCGGGATGGCCGTCGGCCTTTTTTTTCGCTTTATATTGATTAGTATGTTTTTGCTGTTTTTTTCCTTGAGGGTCTTTATTGGTCTGCAAATCTGCTGTTTCCCCTATTTTGTTGCTTTTATGACGAAGCTCTTCCGTTGTCTTGAGTTGACCTGCTGCTAAAAGGGCTTGATCATTAACCGGTTTGTGGGAGAGTTGATTCTGTGTAAGTCCCGCATCCCCAATCCGGGGTAGAGCAATTTGCATTTCTATAGCCTTCAAACTCATAACATCACCTCGTTTTACTAATTCTAACCTCTATTTCTAGGTGCCGGAGGTCATAGCGATATCTCCGTCCAGCATTCTAAAGGTAACATGGGACAAAGGATCTTTGACAAACCGGGTATAGCGCCCAATGACTATCTTGGTGCCGCCATATACAACGGAGATCACTTCTACCTTGGCTTTATCCGTGTCTTCTAATGACTTTTCAATTTCTAAAATTCGTTCTTTCATCTCAAGCTGCTCATCTATGGATTGTTTTTTTGTATGATTTAATCTTGTTCGTAATTCCAGTTTCTCCTCATTCAATTTACCCGCAGAAGCCAATTGGTCCAATAAATATAAAGCTTTATTGGTTTTTTCCAAACTTCCAGCACCGTCTTTCACCCGGGCTCTTAATTGAAGAAGCTCATTCCGGAGTTCCGGAAGAACCCCGACTTCTACAACAGTGGTGGTCGACATGGTGTTTCCTATGGTGCGAGCTCTTACTTTCTCACCCGCCTGAATGACGCCTCCAACAATTAATCCTTTGCTTCCCTTGCAGATGACATTCTTGCCTGCCTTTATATGAGAATGCATGATACTTTGGGTTACATGAACTTCTTCTCCAGCTTCAATATTGGCATCTTGGACAAAAGAGGTCCTGATGTTAATACCCGCTTTAATCAATCCTCGATTATGACCCAATATTCCAACACTGATATCTATGGATCCGGCCGCTTCCAAATCTGCGCCTTCCACACCGCCTGTGACCCTTATATCTCCTGCTGCTTTAACCCGAAATCCAGTAAGCACATTCCCTCTAATCACTACGGATCCGACAAAATCGATATTTCCAATATTATAATCGACATCCCCCTTCACTTCGTAAATCGGAAACACATTTATCTTATCCCGGTCGGTCTTGGCAATAATCCCGTCTATTGCCGCATATAATGACTTCTGCTCAGCATCTGTAATAACATTCTTGCCCATCTTGAACCGGACATCCATGCCCTTTCTTGGGATTAACACTTCACCTGTTACCGCCTTGCCTATAATTCCTTCTTTAACCATTACTCTTTCAGCTATTAACTGGCCTTTTCGTATATTGTTCAATACGATGACTTCTTTATAGTCTACTGTGCCATCTTCCAGTTCAGCGGGTTTTAGGGCTATGGAATCCAGTTCATACATGTAGTTGATATAACCATCTTCCCCATCTGACGGGTTAATGCCATTGGCAATGAGAACCTTACTATAGAAATAATCCTTGGGATTAGCGGCGAACTGAACCAAAACCTCTAACTTGATCCCATACTCCACCATATTATGCTTCAATAAACGTTCTAACTGACTAACCGTACAAATGAAATTAGGATCCGTATGATTAAACTGCAAATAAGCTTGCAGCTTATCCTCAGAAATGATTACTCCCAGATAATGTTCGATTGGGGTTTCCATACTATCTGCCATACCTATCCTCCTTGCACTAATCGCAATCAATTGTTGAGTAATTGATTCCTGTTTCTCCCCAATGAACCCCGTAATCTAAGAATAGCTTTGGAATGTAATTGCGAAATCCGGGAAGGGGACAATGACATCACTTCGGCAATTTCACTTAACGATAAATCATTGTAATAGAGCAATGAAACTACATGGCGCTCCTTCTCGGTTAAACGGTCCAGAGCTTTCGAAAGGCTTTCCTTAATAAAAAATTCGTTGGCTTTATGATCCGGGTTCTTGGCTTTCTCATCTACTAAAATAGAAAGTCTCGTTTCGGATTCATCGTCCTTTATTGGATCTTCCAAGGAACATATCGTTGTAATGGCAATATCCTGCAGCATTTGTTGAAATTCTTTCTCACTGACATTCAAATATTCGCTGATCTCACTGTCTGTCACGGAACGAAGCTTTTCCTGCTCCATCTTCTGATAAGCGTCTTCAATTTTCTTGGCTTTCTCCCTAACAGAGCGCGGCACCCAATCCCCTTGCCTAAGCCCGTCAATAATGGCTCCCCGTATCCTCCACGAGGCATACGTTTCAAATTGTAATCCGCGTTGATGATCAAATTTTTCAATCGCATCAATTAAACCAATTATACCATAACTGGCAAGATCGTCTTTAGAAATATTTTTAGGCAGCCCAATAGCTATCCGATTGGAGACATAGTCTACGAGCGGCAAGTAACTTTCTATTAACTCTTTCTTTGCTTCCGGAACATGATGTTCTTTCCACTCAATCCATATATCCATATTTGATAAGTGGGACGTTTTCTGTTCATCCATGATTTCACCTTCCTATTCTTCCGACAGGTGTCGCAGCACCTTAGCCAAATCCTCAGGATCGATCTTCTCTTTAGTAACCAGTTTAGGCGGATTTAAAGGTACAAACTCATCATCGCCCTCCTTCTGGGGTGTTAAATGATCTTTAAGGATACGATGTATTTCTTCCTCTTCACCAGGCGTTGTCATATCAAGGTTATTGCCTTTATCCATCAGGGAATCTTCCGGATTCGACTGAACATTCAAGTGCATATCCTTCATACCAACTACAGTACCCAGAACCCATCTAAAAAAAAAGCCCATTATAAAAGCAATCAAGAAGCTATAGATGCTTCCAATAAGAGAAGTCCATAAAACATTATGACTTACAGATACCAGAAAAGTAAAAATCATTGCTATCATCCCAAAAACCAGGTTCCAACGGTGGGTTCCAATCATCGCTTATACTTCCTTATTTCCGTGTTGTGCAGTCCGAATAAGCAGCATCCCTGTGGAGCAATAAAATTCAATCGTCCTGCCATAATTACCACCTGTATCCTCAGCCAATAAGGGTATGGAAAACTTTTTTAACATTTCCTTACATGATTCCACGTTTCTTGGGCCAATACGCATAGAAGAATCATTTGATCCTGAAAAAGAAAACATTTGGGCGCCACCCGCCATTTTGGCAACTATTCTGGTCGTGGATGCACCGGATAACGCCATTCTTCTAATAAGTTCCGGGATGGAGGTATCTGCGTATTTGGCAAGATTAATGTCGCCCTCTCTTGCTATTTCCGAAGAAGGGAGCATAACATGCACCATACCCGCTATTTTACTTTCATTATCGTATAGCGTCAAACCTACACAAGAGCCGAGTCCTACGGTTTTCAGGATACCGCCAGCATCCGCCATCACATTTAAATCAGCCATACCCACTTTAACTAAAATGTCCTGAATCATTCGAAGGGTACTCCTAAAGAACTGAATATTTTAGAAAAGGATTCCGGATCCGGGATGAGAAAAAAGCGCCCTTCCACTTCATGATCGCCTTCAAGAAATTTAGTATCAATCAGTAAAGCATGATCCCCCATCTGGCCAAACTGGATTAATCCGTAACTTAAGACCGCCCCGGCCATATCAATAGCCAAGGAAGGTACAGTTGGAGACAGGTTAAGATTTGTCAGGTCAGCAAGCGAAGACAGATAGGAGCCGGCAAGAATGTTGCCTATTTCGGAAAGTGCGGATAGCTCCATTTCTGTATAGCTTCCGTCCGTATCGATATGTAAGCCAACCATATTCTCCAACAACTTGTTCGCTGAATCCTGGGATAAAATAAAAAACAAATTTCCCGGAGCATCGCCCTCAACACGCAAGAAAATCGCAATAACAATACGCTCCGACCCGCCTATGCTATCAGCAATTTCCTCAAAAGGAAGCATGCTCACTTTAGGAATTTGCATTTCAACAGGTTTATCAAGCAGCTTGGACAAAGCAGTGGCAGCATGTCCGGCGCCAATGTTACCAACCTCTTTAAGCACATCCAATTGAAATTCGGCTAAACGGTTTAAAAGGTTCATAGAATTATTCCTCCATGTTTTCCAATTGAATGATTTCGCTTTTATTTAATACTTCTTCCAAGTTAAGCATAACCAGAAGCCGATCTGCCCCAATTTTTGCTATTCCCCTTAAATATTTCGCTTTGATGCCCCCTACCACTTCCGGCGGATTATCTATTGTCTCACTGTCCAAATCAATGACATCACTTGCAGAATCAACAATGAGACCAACCTCAATGTCTTTAACGGCTACAATAATAATTCGTGTATTATTGGCATATAGACTCTCGGGCAATCCAAACCTGCCTCTTAAATCAATAATGGGAACAATATTCCCTCTTAAGTTGATGACACCTTTAACAAAAGAGGGGGTTTTAGGCACACGGGTCATCGGAAGAATTCTCTCGATGGTCCGGACTTTTTCAACTTCAACAGCATATTCTTCTTCACATAGAGTAAACACAATGACTTTTATTTCCTCTCCCATCATAATCCCTCCTAGTTATTTCAAACATAATATTGAATCGTTCCTATTTAATGCTGATGACTCATTTAATGATAGCATTGGGATCAATGATAAGTGCAACCTGTCCATCGCCCAGAATCGTTGCACCGGAAATGGCGAAAAGCTTTGTAAAGTATTTTCCCAGCGTTTTTAGAACCGTTTCCTGCTGTCCGATAAACTCATCGACAACTAAGGCAACCATCTTATCGCTCTTTCTGATCACAACTATTTCTTGCTCAGAACCTTCGTCATCCTCTGCCGGAGAAGGACAATCAAACAAAGTCCTTAAGGAAATGATAGGAATCACGGTATTTCGGTAATCAATCATCTTGGTTCCATGAACATTATGTATTTGTTCTTGCCGAATAACAGTAGTTTCCACAATGGATGTTTAGGGGACAGCATACTTTTCCATACCAACCTTCACAAACATAGCTGAAATAATGGACAAGGTTAAAGGCAATTGAACAGAAAACTTCGTACCGGAACCCAGCTTGGATTGGACAGAAACATAGCCGCCTAAGGACATGATCTTCGTCTTTACTACATCCAAACCAACACCCCGCCCGGAAATGTCCGAAATTTTGTCCGCTGTACTAAAACCCGAGGCGAAAAGCAATTGATAAATATCTTCTTCCGGCATTTTTCTTGCCTCGTCCTGAGTGATAACCCCATTCTTGAGTGCCATTTGCAACACCTTATTGCAGTCAATCCCCCTGCCGTCCTCTTCAATTTCAATAAATACATGATTTCCGCTATGAAAAGCCCGTAAATGGATGGTGCCCGTTTCTGGTTTGTTTAAAGCAATCCGGTCTTTAACCGGTTCAATTCCATGATCAAGCGCATTTCGTAACAAATGTACCAGAGGATCGCCAATTTCGTCAATCACAATCCGGTCTAACTCTGTATCTGCCCCGGTTATCATCAATTCCACTTTCTTGTCCAGAGATTTAGCAAGGTCCCTAATCATTCTCGGAAATCTGTTAAATACGGAATCTACCGGCACCATTCTCAGCTTCAAGACGATATTCTGCAAATCACTGCTTACTCTTGTCATATGTTCTACAGTTTCGGTAAGCTCCGGCTTTCTGATTTCACTGGCTAACTGTTCCAATCTGACGCGATCAATTAACAGCTCA
>DASWUO010000094.1:0-2782 GCA_036401615.1 Bacilli bacterium
TTGTCGACCCGCGGGCCATTGATTTGGGGGTTAAGCCCGATTAAAACCCCAGATGGCCAGACTGACCATGAGGATAATAAAGATAAAGATCAGGGTACTATAGAAAAACCGGGTTATCTTCCCTTTGTTAGAAGGATAAAGCACACTTCTGGGAGGATAGCTGTCTTTGGATTCCAAAATTTTTTCATCCATTTTCTTGTTGTGTTCCACGGATTTCTTCATTCGTTCCTCCCATAACGTATAATACAGCCCATCACAAAATCAATCAGAAAATGCGCCAGGATAGGCGTCCATAAGGAGCCCGTTTGAATATAAATCCATCCCAAGCCGTAACTTATCCCAAAAACAAGTCCGGTCATCAACCAGTGGCGAAGGTAGCGAATGTGGATTGCGGCAAAGACGATACTTGTCCAGTAGGGACCCATATAATGTTGGACGGCTCCGCGGAACAAAATTTCTTCACAAATAGCGATCACAAGAGAGAGAACAGCGATATGCCAAAGGGCTCTAGTGCGGAAAATCTTCTTGTTGACTCCACCGTCATCGGTTACTTCGTCAGGAACCCATCGGCTGATCAAGAGGTCGGCCACAATAACAATGATAGTAAAAAGACTGCCCCAGATAAACACCTTCTGATAATTTAATAACGACAACATAGGGATAAGTCGATTGTTTTCCTGAAACCCGATGATTATTAATCCAAGGCTTAAGGTGAGGAATTGAGTGGCATATAAATTGATTAACAAGGTGCGGTCGTCGAGATCATTAATATTCATTTTACCAAACTTAAATTTTCGGAAATTTATTTTTTTCATGAAGTTTTCCCCGTCTGATAAGATACTTATTCCATTTTTTTTCGTTTTCCCCTATACTTAAATCTGAAATGGGGGAGGTGCAGCCGATGAAACGGTTATCGTTCGCTGATTATATGTTAACCTTATTCTTTATTTTCATGTTAGTTTTATCCGTCGGTTCCTTCTTTTTCGGAGTACAGACAGGTAAGGAAAGAACGGAAATGAAATATGAACAACTGCTCAAACCCAGAGCGGCTCCGCAGGAATTAGGTTCCTACCACCAACAGTATCTGGTCTCATTTTATCACACAATCTATCTTCCATACCGTGATTTTCAAAAAAAGTGGTTTGCCCATTTAGAAGATATCGAACTGCAGAGCAAATCGGTTGAACCAGTCTCTTTGCTTAAAGAATTGCGTAAATTGGCTGACGAGAAATATGAGACTATTGCAACAGTATCCATGCCCGCGACATCTCCTTTGCTGAAGGATGCCCAGAATAACTATTTGAAAAGCTTAAAGCTTTTTCTAAATACATTAAACGGGTTGCAAGGCGTAGAGGAGTTAAAAGGGAAAGAAATTGTAGATCTGATTGATAACGGTCCTTCTTTTCAAGAAGCCAAAAACTTTGCTCTCCAGGCTCAATATAATTACTATTCCGCCATGAATAAATGGCAGGCTTCTTTGGAATCTAAGCAAGCCAAACTGGAAGACTTGACCGGTAAGAATGTATCTATATCCAAGTGGAGCCAACTCAATTTAGCTACGAAGAACGAAATTACGGCGGAATTACTATATGCCGGCAAACATTATGCGGATTATTACCCGCAAGATTTGACCATACGTATAGACGGCCTAATCCTTTCGGGACAAGCTGCCAAGATGAAATTAACCGATACTAAACGAATTGTAGAAATGTTGATTAATACAGGAGCCGTAAGACCGGGGGATTTCCTCAAGAGCAAAAATAAGTATTATGCGAATTCTTCCCTGCCGCTTCTTCCTTTCTTCTACGAATAAAAAATTAATTGCATCCGCTATACTCTTGCTATAAAATGAATAAAGTTAATGATGATGGTAGAAAGCAGGAGGATATAGTGTATAAAGTTTTAGTTTCCGACCCTATAAGTGATATGGGGATACAACAATTACATGATGCAAGTGATGTTATGGTTGATAAAAAAACAGGATTATCCGAGGATGAACTGGTTAGTATTATCGGCGAATATGATGCTTTGTTGGTTCGCAGCCAGACGAAAGTAACCGAAAGAATTATGAATGCCGGAAAAAGTTTAAAAGTTGTAGGCCGTGCAGGGGTTGGAGTAGATAACATTGACCTTGAAGCAGCCACCAAACGCGGAATTATAGTCATTAATGCACCAGACGGAAATACCATCACCACCTGTGAGCATGCTTTTGCCATGATGATGGCTGTGGCCCGCCACATCCCGCAAGCTTATGCCAAGACCATTACCGGTGTTTGGGATCGCAAATCCTTTCTTGGGGTGGAACTTCGCAACAAAACTTTGGGTGTAATCGGCATGGGACGCATAGGCAGTGAAGTGGCTAAGCGGGCAAAAGTCTTCGGAATGGAGATTATTGGCTATGATCCTTTCTTGACAGAAGAACGCGCAGAAAAGCTGGGAGTGAAACTGGGCAGTGTCAAGGATATTGTAAAACAAGCGGATTTTATCACTTTACATACTCCTTTGACTAATGAAACAAGGCATATTATTGGTGCAGAGCAATTTAAAATAATGAAGAAAGGGATGCGGATCGTTAACTGCGCCCGAGGCGGTTTGGTAGATGAGATAGCCCTGATTCAGGCTATTGATGCCGGAATTGTGGCAGGAGCTGCTTTTGATGTCTTCGAAGAAGAACCGCCTAGTGCAGACCATCCCTTTCTTAAACACCCATTGGTGATTGTTACACCACATCTGGGAGCCTCCACGTTTGAAGCCCAGGAGAATGTAGCTATTGATGTTTCCG
>DASWUO010000095.1:0-8214 GCA_036401615.1 Bacilli bacterium
TTTACGATAAAATCATGCTGGGATTGCCCGGACGCGATGAACAAATTGAGCATTATCAGGCGATCATAAGAAACATGGGACGCGCTGGGATTCCTATTCTCGGGCATCATTTTATGCCCAATTTTGTTTGGAGAACTACGCCGGCCAAGGGGCGCGGCGGCGTTCTGGTAACCGCGTTTGACGAGGAAGAAGCCCGCAGCAGCATCAACAGCGTCAAATACGAGGCAAACCGCGAAATCAAGATCGAGACGGAAGAGATGATGTGGGATCATTACGCCTACTTTTTAAAAGCTGTGCTGCCTGTAGCAGAGGATTCTGGTGTAAGGCTGGCTCTTCATCCCGACGACCCGCCAGTGGAAATGATCGACGGAGTGGCCCGTCTTTTCTATAACGTGGACAATTTCAAAAAGGCCATGGAATTAGCCGACAGCGATGCGTGGGGATTAAACTTGTGCCTTGGCTGCTGCTCTGAAATGGTTGATGGAGCCAGTAATGTGATGGAAATGATCCGATTTTTCGGACCGCGCGGCAAAATATTTTACATACACTTCCGTGATGTGCAGGGAACGGTTCCCAAGTTCCAAGAGTGCTTCTTGGGCGAGGGCAACTACGATCCGGCGGAAGTTTTGCTGGAACTAAAAAGGAACGGCTTTAACGGGTTTATTCTTGACGATCACGTACCGGCTATGGTCAATGACAGTCCGTGGGGACACCGCGCCCGGGCTCATGCCATCGGCTATATTCAGGGGCTTATGAACATGGCGGAATTCGTCAAATAGGAGATAATGACTATACATTTATCGTTGTTATGAAAAAGCAAAGGGTTTCGCTATTGTTATGTTTGGTTCTGTGGGTATCTTTCTGGAGTTGGTCCGATGCTATGGGGAGGTCATATTGTCATGTCTCACGGCCATGAAAATTTGTATTTAAACAACATAGAAAGAAAAATCATCACATTAATTATTGAAGGTAAAAATAATAAAGAAATTGCCGGTTTGATTGGGCTTTCTGTAGGTACAGTCAAAAATTATGTTTCGAACTTACTCCAGAAGTATGATTTTAAGAACAGGATGGAACTGGCTATTTATTTTATAAGAGAAGAAAAATAATATGACTACTGGCACTATAGATTTATTAGTCTTCAGGATAAAATCGAATTACAATCCAACAAAAGGGTCTGCCAGGTTATGATTTCATATGCAAAAGTGTATTAACTATAGAGAGGGGAAGATTATCTTCATTCATAGAATAAGAGAAATTTTCATTGTATAAGTTTAAATAATGAAAGCGTTTGCCAATTAAATTAAATAAGAGGAGACCGAAGATAATGAAAAAGTTTAAGAAGGTTTTAGCTGTTACATTGTTTTTGATGTTGTTAGGCACAGAAATTGTGTCAGTTGTGAACATCCCTTTGTTTGGCATTTCGACTGCTGTGGCTGCACCGTCGGGTGATGTATTGAAATTGACGGTACAAAATGACGGAAGTACATTGGACAAATCCATTAAAGTACATTTTTCAAACGCAAGTTACACCTTCGTAGCAGGAGATTATATCGAATACGACGTCAAGCTGGCCGGTTCGGTTTGGCGTGCCGGGGCTGTCGATATCCAAGCTACCGACGGTACCTATTTCAGTGATTCTTATGGGTTTGGAGACCAGAATAGTCTGAATGGAAGCCCTCGGGGTGATTTATCCAAGTATGCGTCCAATACATGGTACCACAGAAAGATTAAAGTCCCTGGTTCCATGGTAGGCAAAACCGTCTCCAAATGGCTTTTGTATAACAAAAATAACATGAATGGATTGATCTATGTTGGATACTACGACAATATACAGGTGACCAACGGCAGCGGTACTGTAAAGCTCACAGCTTACGGAGATGGAAATCCCGGTGCAAATTCGGTATTATCACAGGCGGGGATCACTTCAAGCAAGTTGGAATCCTTATCCATTAACTATGAAAGCGGAAGCCCATCGGGGGATGTATTGAAATTTACGGTAACCAATGCATCAACTACCGGCGATAACAAGTTCAATTACTGGAAGGTTTCAAATGCGGGTGCAAGTACGTATACGTTTGCTTCCGGAGATTATGTCGAATATGATGTTATGCTCAAAGGCCCTGTCGATTCAGCTGCTGGAGGGATAGATATCAAAATGACCGACGGGAGTTATTTCAGGGATGCCGCAGGATGGCAGGATCAAAGGGCTTTATCAGGACATCCTGCCACTGATATAACGAAATATGCCGATGGGGTGTGGTACCACAGGAAGCTTCAGGTTCCTTCCTCCATGGTGGGAAAGGTTATTTCGTATTGGGATGTTGTAGGGGAGAATGATGCCTCAAACAAGGTATATAGCGCATATTACGACAATATAAAAGTAACCAACGGGGGAAACATAAAATTAACCGCGTACAGTGATGGAGCTCCCAGCTTGAATGCATCAGATTTTAGCAACAACGCTACTGCAGTACTGACAACACAACTATTTGCAAGCAACACGGGAACACAGTCCGGGGATATATTGAGTTTTCTAGTCTTAAATGCGGCTGAAGCTGATACAGGAGAACCTCGCGATTGGAGTGTGTACACAAATAAGTTTGTATACTGGCAGGTTTCAAATTCGGCTTATACAATAGCTGATGGGGATTACTTGGAATATGACATTAAAATAGACCCTGTACAGGGTGCATACCATCCCGGGGTTGGAGTTGATTTAGGTTTTAGTGACGGAACTTTCGCAAGGGATGCGGCAGGATGGGAGGATCAGAACGGTTTATCGGGGCACCCGGCAGGTGATGTATCCAAATATGCATCTAACAACTGGTATCACCGCAAGATGAAGTTCCCTTCTTCGTTGATAGGAAAAGTTGTCTCCAAATGGCTAGTTGTGTCGGAACATGACGGTGACAGCAATTTTATCAAATCGCACTTTGACAACATTAAGATTACAAGGGGAGGGGCGATGCAGGCCACAGCATATGCTGACGGAATTCCTTCCAAAAACCAGTTGGATTTCAAGAATGCTGTCAACTATGCGGTATTAGCGGTAGAACCGCTCAGCGGATATGCTGCAGCCGCACCGGCTGTAGTGACCACCTCATTGGCCACCGATGATGTACCGATAGCAAGCTTTAACGTAATGAATTTCGGAGCCGTAAAAGACGGTACGACCGATGACACCTATGCCTTTCAGAAAGCCTTGTATGCGGCAAAGGCAGCGGGTGGGGGTGTAGTCTTTGCTCCTGCGGGAAGTTATGCCATCAGAGAGCACCTGTTTATTCCGAACGGAGTGACATTGAGAGGTGATTGGCAGAATCCCGACAGCGGCGGTCTCGGTCTTGGCACAATACTCAAAGCGTATGAGAATAAGGGCAATGAAGCGGGAAATTCCTTTATTGGTTTGGATGGCAGCAGTGCACTGACAAATCTAACCATCTGGTACCCGGAACAAAGCTATACGAGTGTATCTGCATATCCGTGGACAATACAGGTGCTTTTCGGTGATAATGCCGCTATCCGGAATATTACTCTGATAAACCCATACAAAGGCATACAAGCCTCACAGAACTGGAATGAATTGGAGTACTTCAATAATGTTTATGGAACGCCTTTGCGGAAAGGAATTGAAATCGACTTTAATACCGATATATTCAGGTTTGAAAATATCAGCTTCAAACCGGATTACTGGAGCAATTCAGGATTGGCTGGAGCACCTTCTTCAGGAACTGCGCTGCAGACGTTGAAGGATTATATGACCACTAATGCGGAAGGGATAATCGTAGGCAGAGCAGATTGGGGTTATATGTACAAGATTACGTTAAGGTCATTTGCCACAGGGATAAAGTATGTACGCAAGTTCAGCGTACTCGGTGGCCCTGATGCAGGGAACGGTTCCATGGCCAAAGTAGATATTGATGAGGGAAAGGTAGGATTGCAGGTAGAGGAACTGAATAAACAGGGACTTGCCATATCGGATTCCATCATAAAAGCGACAATAGGTACAGATCCGGTAGCCATCAAAACAACAAGCACGTTTGCAAGCTATGTCGGGTTAAATAAAGTTACGATCGGAGGAACGCCGCACACTGCGGCAAGGTTACAGGGAAGTGGTGTAGTGTCGTTTCAGAACTGCACCTTTACCGATTGGGGCTATCAGGGGGGGACATATGCTATAGATGCGCAGGCTGGAAGTATTATCGTCGACGGGAATGATTTCCAGAAAAATGCAAAATCCATTCGTATCCCTTCAACTATCGTTGCAGCAACGGTCATGGGAAATACATTCAACGGGACCCCGCAAATTGACGATACAAGCGGAAAAGCCATACCCTATGTGTGGATTGACCACAGTGCATTTAATTTCGATCAAATGCCGACAACGGGTCATGTTTACCGTTCGTCTATCCCGAAGCCTCCGAACAACAACTTTTACAATGTAAAGGCATCCCCTTATAACGCAGTGGGCGATGGGAATGCTGATGACACGACTGCATTCCAGAACGCCCTGAATGCAGCAGGAGGCGCATCGGGCGGTACAGTTTATGCGCCTGCCGGAAGATATAGAATTAATGGCACCTTATCGGTACCTGCCAATGTGGAGCTAAGGGGAATATTCGATACTCCCCACCATACGATGGGCGAGGGAAGCGTATTGTTTGCCTATTCAGGGAAGGGCAGCGAGACGGGAACACCATTTATTACCTTGGCTCAAAATGCTGGTATAAGGGGTATGACCATATACTATCCCGAGCAGGACCACACGAACTTCCAGCAGTATCCGTGGACCATCAGGGGCAATGGGTCGGGGGTATACGCAATTAATACGACTTTGTCCAATTCTTGGCAGGGGATTGATTTCGGGTACACCAATCCATCTGATAACCATTATATAAATGGCGTGAATGGCGTCATGCTCAAAAGAGGTGTATATGCAGGCAAGAGCGCTACGGAAGGATGGATGGAAAACGTCCATATGAACCCGCATTTCTGGATGAGGACGCCATATATCGGAAGTCCGGACGGGATTAAAGACGAATGGTTGAATACTTTATTGCCCCAATTAAGAGGAAATGTTGAAGGAATTATTATCGGAAGCGCCAACAATGAACATATCCTGGGATTCTTTATCTTCGGAGCCTATAATGGAATACGAACCGAAGCGCAAGGAACAGGCAAGCCGAATGCTACGCTCTATTTGGCCGGATTGGATTCCCTGAGAGTAGGTGTAAATATAGGGGATGTTGGCACAACCGGAATAGACTTTATTGGTGCGCAGTTTATTATAAGCGATGGAAATGCGCAAAGAGGATATGTTGTTGTAGGCAGCGGTTCTACAGGGGCCACAAGGCTGTTTAATTCCACCGATGGCGATTCTACCTGGAGTATACCGGTAATTGGAATTGAGGTTAATGGTGGAACTAATAATGTGTTCCAGCAGTTTAATGTCGGTAAACCCAGTGATAGATACGTTAAAGCGTATGGCGGCAGCACTAAAGTAGACAATTTTTATGTTCAGGAGCTATCAAATGATGCTTATGCCGGTCCAAATATAAATAGTATCAGATTTGTAGGCGGTGCCAGTAAAGGCGGATTCGATATCGTAAATGATGCAGGCAGTAAAGCTTCATGGTACGGAAATGTAACAATTCCGTAACAACTGATGTTAGTTGTTGGGTAACGGTTCAGGGATAAAGGATTGACTGCGAACGTATTCCGAATTTTCTTCAGTACAGGGAAACCGTGCTTGCGAACAGAAAGCTATTTAGGGCATATGGTGCAGGTTCTCAATATGGCCTGCAGCATATGCCCTTTATAAAAGATTTAAATCTTGCATATTTCGATATATTTATCTATATTAATATGCATGTATATGAAAAGCGGGGCATGATCTTAAATCAGCGGGGAAGCCGAAGACGGGAACCATACTATTAGAAGAGGTGTATCATGAAGATTTCAATCAATCAATGGCAGCTAACCGGGTCCTATACAGGTTTTTGGGAATTCGGACACAGCATGGAATTGAATATGAAACTAAAGGGCTTTATGCCTTGGATTCCTGCATCCGTTCCCGGAAGTGTGCATTGGGATCTCTATCAGAACGGCATTATTTCCGACCCCTACTGGCATACGAATTCCTTAACTTGCGAATGGGTCAGCGAGCGCGATTGGCTCTTTCGGACGGAACTGGATATCAGCGGGCAATGGCAGGGACGTAAAATCCGGCTGGTGTGCGAAGGGATCGATTATTCCGCCAAAATTCGTTTAAACGGCAAACCTATTCATGAACATACGGGCATGTTTACTCCGGCTGTTGTGGATATTACCTCCTGTGTGAACCCTGGGCAAATCAATACTCTGTTGATCGGGGTCAAGAAAAGTCCTGACGGTGTCGGGCAATTGGGTTATACCAATGAAGTCGATCATCTGAAAAGCAGGTTCGGCTACAAATGGGATTTTTGCCCGCGTCTAGTGCATATCGGACTTTGGAAACCGGTGTTCTTATGGATTACCGGAAGCAGTTGGATCGACGATGTCTATGTTCGTTCTCATGTTAGTACGGCAGGAGCCGAGGCGCATGTGGACGTGACGGTTGAAAGCGAGCAGGGAGGGGAAGCGCAAATCGTGGTCGTGCTTAAAGCGCCGGACGGAAGCGTCCTGGATCGCATTTCACGGCAAATCTATACAAGACCCGGGATACAAAAAATCGCCGTGTTATTCCCCATAGACCGTCCGCAATTGTGGTGGCCGAATGGATATGGCGAGCAGCCTCTCTACGAAGCGAACGTTAAGCTTTGGAAAACAGGGGAAGGCGAAAGCGAAGAACAACCCTCCGATGAACGATCGGTCACTTTCGGCATACGTTCCCTCGAATTCAGGCAAAATCCGGAGGCGCCTTCCGATTCCTTGGCGTATACGCTCCTTGTGAACGGCCGGCCCGTTTATATCAAAGGCTGGAATTGGGGGCCTGTCGACCAATTGTTCGGCCGGGATCTGCGGGAGCATTACGGGCATATGATCGGGCTGGCCAAGACAGCGCATGTGAATATGCTGCGTATTAACGGAGTCGGACCTATTGAACGACAACTATTTTACGACTTGTGTGACCAGGCCGGAATCCTGATTTGGCAGGAAATGCCCCAGTCGAGCTCAGGTTTTAATAATGAGCCAAGTATTGAGGCCGGTTATTTGCATTTACTGCAATCCACGATGCGTGATGTCATCCGCGAGAAGAGGAACCATCCATCGCTCGCGATTTGGTGCGGAGGCAACGAACTGACTGAAGGGGGACATCTGCAGGAACAACTTGTCCCGCTTACAGACCGGCACCCCAATTTGCGGATGCTTCGCGATTTGGCGGCGGACCTTGACCCTGAACGGTTGTATTTGCCGTCCTCCCCAACCGGACCGGAGTTTTTTCTCGAGAAGGCCAAGGGAAGGAAAGGGGCGGCGCACGACGTCCATGGCCCATGGAAATACCAGGGGCTGCGGGAACAGTATGAGCTTTATAACCAAAGCGACGCGCTTGTGCACAGCGAATACGGATGTGACGGCTACACTGCTTATAAGAACATGCAGAAGTTTTTGCCGATTGAAGAGATCCATTCCGCCAATGCGGATTCGATGGCTTGGTTGCTGCATGGTTACGAATTTTGGAATATCGACGCCCAGATGCTCCAATATTTTGGAGAAGTGGACGACATGCACAAGAAAATCACGTTGGGTCAGTGGCTGCAGGCGGAAGGAATACGTTACGGGGTTGAATCCAACCGGCGGCGCGCCCCGCATTGCAGCGGAAGCCTGTTGTGGCAGTTAAACGAACCGTATCCCAACGTATGCTGCACCAGTGCGGTAGACTATTACGGAGATCCAAAGTTGGCTTTTAGTTGGGTGGCCTTAGCCAATCGTCCTGTTCACGTATCCATGCGCTATCACACGGTGTCCCCGACAATAAGCGAAGAATTCCACGGGACGGTTTTTCTGACAACTGACGTTCCTGTGCCGGATTCTATGATGGTCATCTGGTCCATCCGCACCAGCGATGGCGTCGTTTTGAAGGAAGAGAACGTCCATTTTCGCTGCGGGAACGAACTAACCCAGCCATTGTGCGACATTCGTTGGTTGGTTCCAAACGATATAGAAAGCTTTTTTATCACTTTATGTGTAAAGAACCGGCAAGACAATTTCCGAATTGTGTCCAACGAATACGCG
>DASWUO010000096.1:0-13313 GCA_036401615.1 Bacilli bacterium
GATGTTGACGTCGATATGGAAGAAGAACCGGCTGCAACAGATGCGCCTGCCGAGTAGACGAGTAATATGGAAACATCATGATAAGAAAACCCGTGGATTCGTCGTGTTTAAAGCACGATCCACGGGTTTTTTATTTCAAATAGATTCATAAACTTAAATACCGGCTCCATCTTCATTGACGGCACGTTTCTCGGCCAACATGGCGTTATAGAGACTGGACAAGCCAATTACAGCGATTAACAACGAACCTAGAATTACAAGGACGTAAGGGGAAGGTTGAATAAAAATTTTCATCAAAGTGAATGAAACTACCATAGAAAGCAGCGGGGAGACGATCCATACCTTCATCGTTTTGGTAATTACCCCATTCTTCCACAAGCTAAATCCGTGATCCGCCGTGCCAATACCCAATATGGCCGACGTTGTCACCTGTGTCAATGGTACGGGTATGCCAAACAAGGAAGAGACGATAACCAAAAATCCGCCTGTTCCGGAAATGGTGATCCCTTGCAGCAGAGAGATGTTTGTAATTTTTTTGCCGTTGTTCTCCAGGACTCTTCCCCCCAATAGGATGGCTCCCAGCGAAACAAATAATCCGCCCCAGAATACACCGGACTGAGTGGTCATCAACCCAGCTCCCACCAACGAACCTACAGCATTCGCAACATTGTTCATTCCTGCTGAGAAAGCTTCAATAAACCCGGCAAGGATGACAAAGAACGTTAATGTTCTTTTCCAACCTCCGCTGCCAATGCCTCTCCAACGTGAATCCCGTTGTTCCAGATAGCGAATTAGAAAGCCGGCGGCATAAGCAATAAAGAAGGAAAGCAGCGGAATGATAATCCAGAATAAAAGGATAAGGGCAATTTTATTAAAATGAAGCACCTGAAACGCAATCCCAATCCCCACAACAGCGCCTACCGTTACCTCGCTTGTTGATAGGGGGATCCCCATTAAGTTGGCTCCAAACAATGTAAAGGTCGCGGAAACAAGAATAATAATAACGATGTTTACGGTCATTAGAGTGGACGGGACGATGCCTGAACCTAATGTCTTGACAACTTCTCCCCCGCCAAGATAAGCCCCAAGAAATATACCAATCGCCACTATGACCAAGGCAATCCGCTTATTCTTCACCGCACCGCTGCCATAAGCTACACCCATTGAGGCGGCTGCACCGCTAGCTCCTATATTCATGGCGAAAAACATAGATATCGCTATGGCGGCTATAAGTGTTAAGTCCATTTGCACCAGTCCCCCCAATTTCACTATCCCTGTAAGTATTAGAGGATTAGCATTTAATATGATAGCTTAAATGGCCGGAATACTCAATACTTCGTAGCAATATATGCAAAGGTTGGGCGTAGTGCTTCATTCATTTTAATTTATATAGCGTATCGGGATTTGACACTCGGTGTGAAGTGATGTATATTGTAAAAAAATAAATTTATATTGCTGCTTACGATGGAAGCACCCGTAAGAAAAGGCGTTTTTATGCCTTTCTTGCAGGTGCTTTTTTGCTGTTCATTGGATGGATTTTACAAACTATTTTTAAAGGAGAAGCTTATGAAATTTACTTATTTAATGGATTCGAAATCAAGAATTGTAGTTTTATTAACCCTACTTATCCTTCTACCCCCAGCCTCTCCGTCCACAGCCAACGCCGCTTATTTTGAACTAACGGCCCAAGTAAAAACTTCTTTTGATAAAGTTAAAGCTGCTGCGGAAAGTACCCAAGCCGGGAGAATGGATGTGCTTTACAAGGATCTCCTCTCTATCCAGCAACAAGATCAACAATGGGATGCCAAGATTCCGCTGCTCCACTATGCGAACGAAGACACCCTAATCCAACTGAATAAAGCAACCAGACTGATCGATGCTGATAAAATAAGTCAGCTGGAAGCCCAAGTTAAACAAACCCGCGAGCGCTACAAGCCCTTATTCGCTTTATACACCTCATTAAACCAGCAAATCACGGCAGCCAGAACTTTGAAGAATAAGAAGTTAAACTCCGCGCTTCGCACACAGGCGGATGGGATGAAATTCACTGTCCAGCTGGCACGCCAAGATATCCGGAATAAAGAGAGTTTGTTAAAAACAGCGAAGGGCATCAAAGCGAAAACAGTCAAAAAAGTCCATGAAACCCTTGCAGGAATTGCAACCGTCAAGGTACAGATTAAAGTGGAACGCAGCGCCATCAACCTCCCCAAGACCCAGATTTCCCTGGAGTGGAGGAACTTTAACCATGCGCTCAAACAGAACGATGTCCATAGCACCCTCCATTCCATGACAAGCCTACTCCTCCTCTCCCGCCAAATCGTTGAACAGAAGAAGAGGATTTATAACCTGGAGGTGAAAGTCAAAGATATCCTTCTTAAAGCGAAGTCCCAGTTCCCTTGAGGGCCATTCAATTGTGTTACTTGGGATCGGTTCCTGTTTAGATTCGGGCAATTATGGTTAATAACATAGTAAGCACTATTAAATAACTCTTTTAAATAAACCATAGAGAGGAAGGGACACTATGCTTTGGACCGCATTTATCGTTTTAGTGATCTTATGGGTATTGGGTTTTGTTCTGGATGTGGCTGGCGGGTTTATTCACATTCTACTTGTCATCGCGTTGATTGCCCTCGTCTATAACTTGGTAACCGGCAGAAAAAGCAGTTAGTTTTATAAATACTTTATATAGAAGAAAGGACAGAACCCTTGAGGGCACTGTCCCTTTTTTTAATATCTTTTATTAATAACAATCTGGTCGGAGTAACAAGATTCGAACTTGCGACCTCACCCACCCCAAGGGTGCGCGCTACCGAGCTGCGCCATACCCCGACGTTGAATTACTTCAACGTAGCCAATAATACCATATAGAAATGCACCCTTGCAATAAACTATATATCTTATTTCATTTTTCATGTATAATTGTTATAACTGTTGAATAATATAATAAGGAGAAAACCAAGATAGGTAGGGTGAAAGAAATCGAACGAAAAGTAACGAAATTCGGAAATAGTCTGGGAATCACCATGACAGATGCTTTAAAACAGATAGGGTTGGATTTGGGTGATTCGGTACAAGTGGATATTAGAGAAAATTCATCGGAGATTGTCATTAGAAAATTGAATAAAGTTTCATTGCCGGCAGGCCTCAGTCCTGATTTTCTGGCAACTCTCTCTTCAGTGATGAACAAATATGACGAGACCCTGAAAGGTTTAAAAGATCGCTAATGGAACCCATTCGTTTTCTGTCCGTTCAGGAAGTTATCGCTATTAATGTTGCCGTTATTCAAAAATACAGTCCAAGTGAGCAGATTGGAGTTAAAAGTCTTGCGCTGCTGGAATCTGCTGTGTTACGACCTCAATCCTCTGCATTTGGTGAAGATGCCTATGCAACTTTGTTTGATAAAGCTGCTGCGCTTTTTGAATCCATTGGGCAAAACCACCCTTTTCAAAATGCCAATAAACGGACTGCCTTTACTGCTCTTCTCGTTTTTTTGAGCTATAACCATTGGGAGTTCAATATGGAACCAAAACAAGCAGAAGATTTAACCGTTAATATGGTAAATCATAAATTAACTTTCGAACAATTGGTAAGCAGGATTAAGCAATATTCTATTTCAAAATAAATCTTCCAGGAGTTGCAGGCATGTCGAAAGATGAGATTGTTTTAACCCGAGAGGGTATGGAGAAATTAAAGCTTGAACTCGATGACCTGAAATATGTAAAACGCAAAGAAAACGCTGCCCGGATCAAGCTGGCCATCAGCTACGGTGACTTGAAGGAAAACAGTGAATACCATTCCGCGAAGAATGATCAATCTTTTATGGAAACGCGAATTATTGTTTTGCAGAACATGATCAACAAAGCCCGGGTCGCGGACCTGGATAGTTTAGATACCACAACAGTACACGTGGGCTCCATGGTGATTGTGAACGATATCGAGGTTTCGGAGAAAGTAGAATACAGGATCGTGGGTCCAGCGGAGGCCGATGTTCTGGAAAATAAAATATCCTACGAAAGTCCATTGGGCAAAGCCCTCATGGGGAAATCCGTAGGTACTATTATCAATGTGAATGCACCGATGGGTGTTATTCAATACGAGCTGCTTGAGATTAGAGCTATGTAAAAATATGATTTAAAGAAATTTATTTTTGTAATCGGCTGAATAAAATGGTAGTTCCAAATTGATAATTTAGTACCAATTCCTGAACTGAATCATGGTTAATTGTGATTATCATATAGGTGAGGGCTTCTTCCGTTTTAGATTGGGGAAAGATATCATTAATTCTTTCAGGGATTCGATTTATAAGAAGGATACAAAGTTCCGTTTTGGTCCTAATGAAGCAGTAACAAATTGAAAACTAGGTTCATTTAACATAAAATCCAACTCTATCGATATAACCTGGTGTTGTTTATCCACCCTTTGTTATGGAAATAATAAGTATATAGGAGCGAGACATAACTCTCAGGGACGGCATGATAATTATGTTACCATACCGAAAACTCGCGAAATGTCCAAACAAAATATATATTATATAAACAAAATGAAAGATTAATAGAGATGGTACCTTAGTTTATTGTTTCAACAATCCATAGAATAATTATCGATAGAATTATTTTTGTAATAACTGAAATATGTTATCTTCGGTAAGCTTGGAATACGTTTCTGAAGTACTAGAAAAGTCTGTATGACCTAAAAGAGACTGAACAATGTTTATAGGAACTCCTCTACTAAGCATGTCCCTTGCAAAAGTATGTCTGAATGTTTTAGTTGTAATTTTCTTTTCCAATCCGCTTTGTTGTATTATTAAAGATATATCACGTTGAATTCCTCTATTACTTAAGCATCTATAAGGTTTTCGTTCTGTTATGAATAAGACCTCTAATCCATCTCCCCTCGAATCAACATAATTTTTTAGGTACTCACTTGCTTTGTCAGTTAATAAACCGACCCTATTTCTCCTGCCTGTCCCTGGAATCTTAACAGTTTTATTGTTCCAGTCTATATGATTTTTCCTAATCATCTTTAGTTCATCTAGTTTACATCCAGTGGATAGAAGAAATTCTATTAACGCACGTTGTCTAGTAGTTTTACAAGCTTTTCTAATCACATTAAATTCTTCGTTATTTAATCGTTCAACGTTTGCATCAAATACTTTGTATGACTTTATCTTAGATACAGGATTACTATCGATTACTTTTTCATCTACAAGCCATTCAAAAAAAACTCTCAATATAGCTCGTAAAGATTCTAGAGAGTTTGTCGAACGAATAGAATAATTATCTTCACGAAAAACCATGAAATTTTTTATATCCTCACTATTAATATCCTGAATATCTTTATCCTGCATGTAATCAGAATATAGTTTCAATTGTATCTTATAACCATTTAAAGTGATTTTACTTCGTCCTAAACGTTTTTTCTCATTTAGAAATTTATCTATATAATTGATTAGGTTTAAATTATCTTCTTTTTGGGGAATAAAAGAAACAGTATTCATAGCATTGGTATTATATTCCTCAATCCGAAGTTTAAGTTCTTTGTTTTCTCGTATTAAACCCTCTATATCATGTAGTTCCCTACCTGAAATCCACCCAGTAAATTTGTGTTTTTTCTCAAGTTCATTAATGGATTCTATTATAGCGATTTTAATATCTTTATTGTCATCAAAGAATTTACACATTCTGGTAGTTACTATTTCTTTAAAGTTTCTCAGTTTTGTTGGATTCTCTTGTTCAGTGACTGATATCCCATGTCTTTTTACTTTTTTATCAAAAGTAGTGCTATTCATGACCACTGAAAAAAACGGCATTCCTTTTTCTACAGCATATTCATATTCAAGTTGAGTATAACTTTTTTGAGAAATTGGTTCTATACTTCCATATCTCCCGCCAACTATAAGTATATAAATATCAGATTCATCAATCCATCTCTTGACGGTCTCTAACTGTGTTTCATTGCTTGCTTTAAACAATTCCATACCCGCTGGAATATGACCAGCATTTAATATTGCTTCTACCGCAGCTTGTCTTTCTTCTATTAAATCTGAATAAGTTGAAGAAATGAATACTTGTAGTTTTTTTTTCATATGATTCTCCTAATATTTATGATCAAAATGCTTAAGTTTTTTTACTAATCTGTTTCCTTCACCCACTGTGGTAACCATTTAGAGCGATAAAGTATTTCCCCGTTTTTGATTTCCAGTAGGATGTCATATTCTTCTCTGGAATTATCCATCACTACAGTAATATTTGCTACTTTTAACGCCTCATTCAAGTTCCGAAGTGATACATCATATCGACGGATAATATCTTCTACTGCAATAAAGTGTCCACCTTCTAGAACTCGAGTATGAACACGGTCAATATGCATTTGTACATCTTGAAGTCCGATATAATAAATATATACTTTATAACCCTTTTTTTAGCTTCCGACATCTTTTTGATGGCAAAATGACTTGTCAAAGGCGTTTCCAGGGCAAAAGTTTGATTTGATTGAAGGCAGCTTTGGATTATTATAATTGCTTGTTTCCTGCTGATAAATCAGCACTACGTGGATTATCAGGATTAATCTGTCTTGCAATTTGATCCGGATTTACAATGATGTCAAAACCAATTCAGAATTGCTCGATTAGAGTGGATTTTCCCGCACCATTACAACCCCCAAAAACATACATTTCAGGAAATATGTACACCTCTATTCCAATGGAAACTCCATCAATTTACCTTCGGTATTCAAAACAAGAATAAATTTTTTTCCTTCTGCATCTTCACGAATTCGTTTGCCGTTTCTTAAATAATATAACGGGGCCCCGGTTGATTTTGCTTTTTCCCGTACCGATTGACTTGCTTTTTTAAGAAATTCTTGTAGTTCTATGCCTGTTTTTGCAGTCATATTCCCTCCCCGTTCAAATAAGTATTCTGTTTAATTATACCCTTTTCATTTACTTTGCAAAAGCCAGTAATTCAAATGAGTTTGATAACATAACTTATGGGGATAATTACCTTATTGGGAACGACCTTTAACTCCCGGGGACGCCTCCCATAATTCCCGGGGAAGGTACGATAATTATGTCAACAACCCGATAACTCGGCAAAGTCGATAACGTAATATATATATTGGACTAAACCGCTAGCGCGGTGGTTAAACCAATACGATACTATGGTACCCGGCAGCCAAAGCTGCTTTAATTGCACTCTCCACATGCGGCCCGTCTTCCGGCGATCCCTGCCACACCCCAAAATCAAGCCAAGGCATCTTTACTCCATTATTCAAAATAGTACAATCGACAATAGAATTTATCATTACAAGTATTGATTCTCTTATATAATAAGCAAAATTTTGATTTGTTACAATTTTTAATCGTCAAAACATAGCCGTTATTGGATATTTAAAATAGTCTTTCTCCATGTCAAAACGACCTCTGACCATAAGAGAGCTGCTTGAATTCATCTGAACAGGCTTAAAAGCAGAATCGTGAAATAAATCAGGTGAAAAAAATAATTCGACTCGCTTAAACGGAGTGGGGATTTGAGAATATATCTCCTCCAAGGATGGAGGTCGCCCCCCGATGATATCGTAAAGTTTAAGAGTCTCCCCTTCCACTTCAAATACAATCATCACCTGAAGTTCTGCTGAATAATAGACTTTCTGTTGAAAATGCCGATCATACATATTGAAGAAAAACGAAGAATCGTAGGTTATTGGCGCAAAGCAGCGGGATATAGGAGTATTTTGTAGAAAAAGCTTGCGCATGATCTGTAAATCCTGCACTTCGAAGTAGTCCATTTTTCTTAGAGTGTTATTGCCCTTTTTAGGTATGTATTTAGTTGATTTTTCAAAATAATGCTCTTGCACTTGTCGAAACCTAAAAGGTGTGTACAAGCTAGGTGTTTCCGTGTAAAGAAAAGCCAACTCATACTCTTGATCTATATCTTTCAGCATCTTTTCCAACAGATGTTTCATAAGCCCTTGTCTGCGATAATCGGGGTCTGTCATGACAGATTGGATTCCAGCAGCATTTACCAGAGTCGAGTGTATACTTATTGGCAAGGAGAACATAGATACATTCGCAACTGCCCTACCAGTATCAAAAAAAGTATATGGCCGATAGGTCGGATTCCAAAAACCCCGTTTGTAGAAATCCTTAAGTGTATCGACCTTGACCCCAAATACCTTTTCAAACAAAGGAAATAATTTCTCCCGCTTGGTATCATCCAAAGAATAGTTTGTAGCCAACTCCAATTTTTCCATAATGCCCTCTTCACCTTTTTCACCCTATTCAGAACAAATAGCATCAAGCATCTTAAATTCTACGTCACCATTGGAATTCCTCCTAATAGCTTGAGGGATTTTTTGAATGGGACTTTCATGTCGATTGTCAACCTTTGTTAAAGATAAAAAACTTGAATGATTTAAATCTTGCTATCAAATTCTTGCCTGATTCGTTACAATGTTTGTGACTGGTCTGATGTATTCATAAGTAATGAAAGGGTGAAACCCATGAGCTTTTCTTATCAAGGAATCAATCATGTACAGCTGGCTGCACCCACAGGATGCGAGACAGAAGCCCGGAATTTTTATGGACGATTGCTTAAGATGGAGGAGATCGAGAAACCGGAAAACCTCAAAAAGCGTGAAGGCGTGTGGTTTCAATGTGGAAATCAACAGGTGCATATTGGTGTACAGGAGGATTTTGTGCCGGCCAAGAAGGCCCATCCCGCTTTTGAAGTAAGGAATTTTGACTATTTAAAGAAGCATTTAATAGACCAGGCTACTATAATTATTGAAGATGAAGCGTTAGACGGCTATAAAAGGTTTTTCGTTAACGATCCTTTTGGCAATCGAATTGAATTTTTAGAAATGATTGACTAGTTTAGTTAGCTGATGGTTTATGCTTTAATTTTATTAAATAAGTCTGTGCTGTAATCCCTAATATCTGATACATTAAGCATCTTATATTTAACCTTAATACTGCCAAAATAATCTGATATTAAATCCTTAATAATAATCCGGTTACAGGATTCTTGCTCCCGTAATCCTTTTCTGGTTGTACTCCATGGTGCTTCAATGTGAGTCATCTTTTCAAGAATTCCTCCACTGTAACATCCAAAATTAATCATAATACTATCCAACAGTTCCTTTTCATTTTCCTCAAGATGCGAAATAGCCGCTTCCTTTAGTTGTTCGATTGGAGTATAAGTAAATTGGCGATATTTTTCATAAATTTGTCTATAGACGGGACCATGAACCCACGCCTCGCAGTCATTCGAAAACAAAAACTCTTCATTAAAAACCTTATTAAAGGCTTGAGCATAATATAAAAGTTTTTGTAATGCTAGAGGAGTTATATCTTCACATTGTTCTAAGATGTAAGCTGTCACACTTTCTATTTTGGTCTCAAAGGTGACCTTGGCGGATACTCTTTCTGTATTTCTAATGCTATCTATGGCATATTTACATTTCTTATATGCATACTCGGATATTTTTTCTTTTCTAGTGTCCAATAGTTGTGCAAAATCTTCATGATCCATTAATAGTTTCTTTAGAACATCAGAGTATTGCTTTGAAGGGATATCTCCATCCAAATATCGCGAAACCGTAAGTTCTCCCCATCCCAACAATAGAGAGAGCGGCCTTTTGGCTATATTATAAATTTCTAATATCTTCAGAATTTCCTCTTTAGTTATGAGGTTTTCCGTTTCCCTATAAGTTTTATCTAATTGTTCAAGATTATAATCCCTTATTTCGGCAACATGAATTTCATTGTCACATTCTGCACAATAGGCTTCTTTACCGAAATATGAGATTTTTTTTCCTTTGATTACTTTCGTTTTAGATGTATCCCTCTCCTTATACTCAACAAAATCACGACATACTTCGCAATATGCAGCCACATTAATTCCTCCATTCCATAATTGAAACTTAAGTTTTATTTAAATAAAAAACTTATAGGATTATTTAATGTTTGTTTTAATATAGATCTCAACGCTTTCCAGCAGACCCCAGTTGTCGAGTTCAAGGGCTTTACAAAAAACATACAATTGTTCATGAGCAAATTTTAGTTTTATGTTATCTACAGCATAACAAAAATCGTCATACTCTAAGCTAAGAAGTATTTCCTTTTCCTTCTTAATATTTTATAGTCCTCCATGAAATCTGTATTTTCTTTCCGGTTTTCATTCTTTGCAATAGTATATTTGTCGTCACGAATCAGCTTTTTTAATGTTACAAGATAGTTCTTAATCTGGTCCACTGTAAAGTTTATATGTTTCTGAGGGTCATGATTTGGTAAACTCAATCGACACTACCGCCTATCCAAGTTTATTGTTACCATAGTATATGCTTTTAATACATAAAAAGCAACATATTGTGTATCAATTAGTACATATTATTTTTCCGAAATATCTCTTACACCGTACACAGGAGTTCCTTCTTTTACCAAATTATATCTATCAAATTCTTACCCGATTCGTTATAATATTTGTGACTGCTAATACAGAGCCTTTTGAATAGTTAGCGGAGGGGGATAAAGCTTGGAACCAATTGTTATAGTACCTTATAATTCAGAATGGAGATACAAATGAAGCCACTCATACAATTAGGCCATTTCGGTTACCAACAAGCCATGTCCTGTATTTTTCCCTTGGCTATCTTTGGAACCATGGCTCTCTCTAAAGTCATTACTATTCCATTTGTGCATCGTTATGATTTCATTTTGGCGGTGTGTTTGATAGTACAATTTCTTATGTACCGGACAGGGCTGGAATCGAAGGATGAGTTGAAGGTTATTGCTGTGTTTCACTTAATCGGTTTAACCTTGGAAATCTATAAAGTACATATGGGTTCATGGGGCTACAATGAGGATGCATGGACGAAGGTATTCGGTGTGCCGTTATACAGCGGCTTTATGTACGCCAGTGTGGCGAGTTACTTGTGTCAAGCATGGCGCAGGCTCCAAGTGCAATTACTAGGTTGGCCTTCTTATCTATGGACGGGAACATTGGGATTAGCGATATACCTCAACTTTTTTACACATCACTATATTTGGGATGCCCGATGGGTTTTAATGTTGGTTTTATTTATTATCTTCTTCCGGACTTATGTCGAGTTCAGGATTAATGGAGCCCCCTATCAAATGCCGGTGGTGCTGTCGTTTATCTTGATTGGTTTCTTTATTTGGATTGCTGAAAATATTGCCACTTTTCTAGGCGCTTGGCAGTATCCCAACCAGAAAAACGCTTGGGAATGGGTGCATCTCGGGAAAATCAGCTCCTGGTTCCTTCTTGTCATTATCAGTTTCATCATTGTTGCGCAGTTAAAGCATGTGAAGGAGCATTTAGGAACTCATGAAGATTCTAAGTCGAATGAAATGAGGAATGTCAGATGACTGTAACCCTTTATATTGTGGATGCTTTTACAAACGAAGCTTTCCAAGGCAACCCTGCGGCCGTGTGTGTTCTGCCGGAAGAAAGAGACGATTCTTGGTTACAGAATATAGCGGCTGAAATGAATTTGTCTGAAACAGCGTTTTTATATCCTCTACAATCCGGCTATTCCTTGAGATGGTTTACGCCGACCACGGAAGTGGAATTATGCGGACATGCTACGTTGGCCAGTGCTCATATTTTGTGGGAATATGGATTTTTAAAATTTGAGGAACAGGCTACCTTCCACACCAAAAGCGGACTACTAACCGCAATAAAGAGCGGCTCCTGGATCGAAATGAATTTCCCGTCGGAAGCGCCTCTCAAGGTTGATGATTATCCCTCTAATCTAATTCAGGCATTAAGCATAGATCCCTTATATGTAGGCAGAAATCGGTTTGACTATATTATTGAAATAGAGTCGGAAGATATCTTAAAGACACTTACTCCGAATTACTCCTTACTTGGAGAAATACCTGCACGCGGAGTTATTGTTACAAGCCGATCTACATCATATGACTTTATATCCAGATGTTTCTTTCCGGCGGTCGGAGTGAATGAGGACCCCGTCACAGGATCCGCTCATTGTTGTCTTGTCCCTTATTGGAAAGAGAAGCTAAACCAATCCAACTTCACAGCCTATCAAGCTTCTCTGAGAGGTGGAGTCTTAAGACTTCGATCCGAAAACGATAGAGTCATTCTTGCAGGCCAAGCCATTACAGTGCTTAAAAGTGAATTGCTTATTCGATAAATAGCGGTAACTCCGCTTGAACGGACCGCGTCTCCATTTTTTCATCTGATGAAAGGATGCGTATAATAACAAGAAGCCTTCCTAGTTACTGGAAGGCTGCTTATCGTTTTTGATTTATTTTAAAAAATACATGATTACGGAGCTACGACTGTGCTTTTATCCAAAGTAACTGCCGTCTGGGCCAACAATCGGCCATTGACCGATGCATTCGTACCTAGCGTAATATTCGTCTGGGCCAGGATGATTCCTTCAAAGTGTGCGCCTGTCCCAATCGAAACAGTTTCCGCTGCCTGCCAGAAGATGTTCTTGGCTTGCACTCCACCCTGAAGGGTAATTGTAGTGCCGCTGGCTTGGGTAATGCCTCTAGCGATTTGAAAGATAAACACATCGTTAGCTCCACCCTGAAGAGTGACATTCGAATTGATTACAACACCAGTACCCCACTTATATACGCCAGCTTTAAGAGTTTGACCGCTAATGTCTCCAACATACAGTTCGGTATAATCGGCAGCTCTTCCGGCTGCATCCGTGTACGCTGTTTGCATGTCGCTTATTGCTGTCGTAAGGTTACTGGAGGTTGGAGCCGTATAGTCTGATGCGTATACCTTCCCAGTAACTTGGGTGGAAGTTGAAAATTCATTAGTGGCATCCACAGTTAGGGAAAATCCGGTAATGGCCGTCGAATCAATTGGACTAACGCCTATATTGCCAGTCACAACAGAATTGGGTACAGAAGAGATGCCCGTTTTCGCCAAGATCACGTAATTGCCGGCTGTGCCTAGATTGACAGCAGCTGTGCCAGGTGTTACCGGCGTTGGTGCAGGGGTTACGATTGGGGTCGGAGTTGGAGTCGGATCAGCTTGCTCCGCCATGACCTTTAACGCTTTATCAAGGATGACGACGGCTTCCGCTCGGGTAACGGTTTGCAAAGGACGAAACGTTCCATCCGGATAACCCGTCATAATCTTATGATCTATGACTGCTCCAATAGCTCCCTTACTCCATGAGGGACTATTCTTCGCATCAGCATATAAGTCTGCCGAAACAGAAGATTTCAATTTTAAGAGATTTGTAACCATCACTGCGACTTCTTGGCGTTCCATTTCTTTCAAGGGCTTGAATGTCCCATCCGGGTATCC
>DASWUO010000097.1:0-8825 GCA_036401615.1 Bacilli bacterium
ATATTAGATGTTCCTGATGAGAAAGTGAAGAATTATCTAACCTTAAAACTTTTACTCCAGCCTATTGTAGAAAACGCATTTCTGCATGGAATCGAAACAATGAACAGGAAGGGCTTAATCAAGGTAAGAGCGTTTGAAGACCAAGAAAAACTAATTTTTGAAGTCACGGATAACGGTAGAGGCATCTCAGAGAACGCTTTAAAAGAGCTTGAAAACAAACTGTTTTTTAATCGCGGGGAAACCGAACAAAAACTTGGAATAGGCTTAAAAAACGTCCACGAAAGAATCCAACTTTATTTTGGAGATAGTTATGGACTTAAAATCAGCAGCCATGAAAATGAAGGGACCCTAGTTTCTATAACCATACCTTTAATTATGGAAAATAAAAATAAAGAAACCACATAAAAAAAATGAAAAGGCGGGACAAAACCATGCAGTTCGAATCAAGATATCTTGTTCCTACTGAGATTCCTGAAAAATCAGGCGATCCTAGTGAATTCATTTATATCAAACCAGGGGCAGAAATTTCAACAATCTTTAGACTGGATGATCCAGTGACCATAGATCCCAAGAAATATAAATATAGAATCAGAATGACAGGTGAAGTGGACATCCATCCTTCTTGGAGATGGGAGTTAGGGTTCCCGTTATTGTATAGATTGATCGATGATGCTTTATGCAGTGAGGTGACCCGCCGCAGTCATTACAGTCTGAAGTTAACTTCACGCGGCGACGATTACCCTAGAAGGGTCTATTATAAAATAGCATGGCCCCCCCGGATATCTTCCCAGTTTGAATTGAGATATGATGATCAGCAGTGTTGGAAGTTGGGTATGTGGATAAAGAAAGAAGATATTCGACTATTGCCGGGCGGAAGACTCGATCTGGTTATTGAGGTTTATTTAAAAAAAGAGGGAAGCAATCCAGCGGATATAAGTGGTTCGCCCGATCACATTTTTTCTGTGGATCCGGGAGACGGAACATGCTCATGGGAAGAGAAAGGAATTACACTTCCGCTTATAAAGGACATAGGATGCTTACTCATTTATTTTACAGCGGAACATTTTTCAGGAACCATGTGGATCGAAGAGCCATACCTTGCTAATTCTTCCGCAGATAACCTGCTGCCTCCTTTTTACCCTGCAAATCCTTATCATACGGATATGAACTGGCTGGGATACAACCTTTCAAAAAAAGAATGGCCTGAGTTCCATATTGAAGTGAATGGCGGGATTGCTTGTTCAGGTGAACAGTTTCAGAGGATTTACCGTTGGCCTGTTAATGAGATCGAACTGCCTCCGGATTTGTTAAAGACGGGTGACAATGAATTAAAAATTAAGTTGACATCATCCTATAGAGAAGCCTTACCCTACAAATTAAAAAGTTTAGAAATGTTAATTGTTCCGGAAGACAGTATCACCATCGTTTCCTGCCCTAAAATAGTTGTTGCAGGAAAGGACTTCACTATTCTTGTTTCCGTGAACCAACCGGGTTTAAGAATAGAAGTGGAAACTGGCAGCAGGAATATTGAAGCATTAGAAAGAGTGATCGTGTTTGTTGAAACAGGCTTGCATGTTATCAAGTTCAAAGCCATATCAATCTGCGGTTCTGTGGATATACGAATTAAAACAGGGATAGAAGAGTTTTATTGCTGCATTGACAGGGCAGTAGTGCGTCCGGATGATGACGTGGTTACAGGAACAGGCGACTCCATTTATATCAACCAGAATATTAAGGATATGGAATACTTTCTTTCGTGGTATCTTCATCATCAACTGGGCAACAGCATTACCTTTCGGCCCGTGTACCGATGGTCGGGGTCAAGAGTTTTGCGCAAAGAAGTATGGGATAGGGTTAAGGAACTATGTTGTAAAATGGAACTGTTTTATTGCTTGATGACAGATGGCAGAGAACTGCCGGGCAGCGGCGCAAATCCCGGAAAGGAGATGATGGAGAGCTCCTATTATATGGGGAACCAATTCCATGAATTGGATGGGACTTATTATTACTGGGGATCTAAACAGATGGAACGAGGGGAAGACAAGTATCACGATGTTTTTTGGAAACTAGCGGATAGAGCCAAGGATTCAGGATGCAGCCCGCCTTTATATACAGAACAAGGGAACTATCTTTATTTTAGTCCGTATAGCGCTGCAAACATGAAGGAAGGGGCGCTCAACTTTATTGAATCCGTTCGGAAAATGGCAAATAACGGCATAAGGCATACCGGGCCTTCAACACTCTTTAAATACTTCTACCAGGCGGGTGTGGAATGGCTGGGCGCCGAATTGATGTACGGCCCCCAAGAGGTCTTATTATCTGCATTAAGAGGGGCATCTGCCGCTTACGGAAAGAATAACTATGGCGCCCACCTTGCCGTCCAGTGGTCCACGACGCCCCATGACACAGAACAGAGATACCGGAGGTATTTTCTGGCTCTGGCGATTTCATATCTGCATGGGGCAAAGCAGATCAATACGGAAGAAGGACTATGGAGACTGGAGGAGTATTATTCTGCATACGAAAGATTCGATGAACCGTGCATCAGACATAGGGAGATACAGCAGAAATTTTACCATTTTGTGCAAACACATTCACGCAGGGGCAACATCCATGTTCCCATGGCCTTTGTACATGGGAACTATGACGGATGGGTCTGCTTTACAAGAAATAATGTCTGGGCGCAAGATGGAGTGGAATGGAACTTTAATCATCCCGAGGAAAGTTGGGATCTGTTAAACGTGTTCTACCCTAATTCTTTGCTTGATGCGATTTACAGGCATCCTTGTCCAAATCATCCTCAGGGTTATTATTCAGGAACACCCTATGGAGTAGTGGATATTTTGCCGATCGAAGCCGATGGCGAGGTCATGGGCAAATATAATGTGCTCGCCTTCTTGGGATGGAATACGGCAGAAGAACTGCAAATTGAGAAATTAAAACACTTTGTTATCAACGGCGGAGTTTTATTGTTGGGATGGGTACATCTGCAAACTGGCGCGGAACGGGAAAAGGCTTTTGGGAACACTCCTGAAATGCTTGGGAATGATGTAATTGGCTCTTTAATTGGAGCTGAACTAATTGAATTTATGGCGGCTCTAATAGAGAATAACATGGAGGCCACAGTAGGCAGACTTCGTCTCAAGGGAGCAAGTCCGGTCATCCAAAATGAAGAAGGAATTCCCGTCTTGCTTGAGAATAAATTAGGAAAGGGCAAGGTGCTCTTTCTTAATGTAAAAGCTTATCCCTCAGAGAAAAGCGTCAGAAACCTATATGAACATATTCTTCATCAATTGGGAAGGGATGTTGTTAACACGGAACGGGAAAGAGGATGGCTTCAGTGTACGGCCGAGGTAGGATTTACGGTTTATGACCGTGAAGGCGAACAGTTAAGAACCATTTATTTCATAAATACTAACTGGTGGGATGAGACCGCTATACCATCGAGTATCCAACTGGTGTGGGGTGAAAGGGAAATTCCAATCGATGTCTATAGAGGGGAGGTTAACATATTGACACTGTCAGATAATTGGGCAGTCTGGACTTTCGATAACGATACAGACGTCATCTCTGTCCATGAAGGCGAGGGTGGAGCCTCGTTTAAATTACAGGGGATGGGCCAGACTGAGCTGATGATTTTTCATAAAGGCGGGGATGATGAGGTCCATATCTATGTTGCCGGATCCGACAATGCCATTCTCTGCAAGGAGCATAAATATACGAATGTGTGGAAGATAGCTATAAATCTTGATGAAACCCGGATATTAAACATAAGAAAACTGTTTGTGTGAACCATACAAAACACAAAAAAAACCATGAAAAATAAAATATCCCTGAATGTTATTACTGCAGCTCTATTCTATAATAAAATCAGGATACAGAAGTGGAATCCTACGAATCAAATATGAATAGAGGGGCTGATGAATTGAACAGAAGCAGGAAGACATTATCATGGGCAATGGCAATTTTATTGTTAATCAGTGTTACAGCAGGCTGCGCGAAAAACACAACAAAGGAAACATCCATGGAAACGCCTCAAGCAAGTTCAGCAACGGAAACGGAAACGCCTCAAGCAACAGAGGAACCCAAGAAGGACTTCACCTTGAAATTTGCGATAAGCGCGAAAAGCGCTACAAGTGATGAAAATGTAAAATTAATGGAACTGGCCAGCGAAAGAGCAGGGGTGAAGGTTGAACCTCTAGTATTGGCGGGAGAAGGAGTAGAATTTGACCAAAAGTTAATGCTCAGTTTAATGGCCGGAGAAGGGATTGATATCATTTATACCAATAATGCCTCGATTCTAAAGTATATCGCTTCCAAAACGGCTGCCCCGCTTGAAGATTTAGCTGCAGAAAGCAGCTATGATATGGACAAGGTTTTTGGGAAATATTTAAAGAAAGACGAAGGGCGTGTGTATGGTCTTCCGGCTTTCGTGGATATATGGATCACTTTGTATAATAAAAAATTGTTTGATGATGCGAAAATACCTTATCCGACGGCATCAGATTGGACATGGAACAAATATGTGGAAACTGCCAAGAAGCTTACAGATGCTTCAAAAGGAATATATGGCTCCTACATGCTGGACTATGATGTTTATAACTATATGAGAGCCAAACAATTAAAGGTTAAAGAGTATAAGGACGATGGAACTTCGAATTTTGATGATCCGGCTTATGCGGAGTCTATGAAATTTTTCTACGATCTAGGAAACGCACACAAAGTACAACCGGATTTTCTGACATTCAAGAGCAAGAAGCTCGCATGGGATGGATTTACTAATGGGCAATATGCAATGCACGTCAATGGCGGTTGGTCTATAGGCCTCATGTCGGATCCAAAAGCATGGCCGCGGGATTGGAAATTTGGGCTACTCCCTATGCCGTCAGTGGATGGAGCCAAGAAATCGACCTTAAGTGTTACGGGAATGTACGTAATCCCCAGTACTTCAAAACATAAGAAAGAAGCTTTTGCAGCTATAACCGCAATGGCTGAGAAACAATACACACTGGGTTCCGGTAGAATTCCTGCGCGGGTAGATCTTACTGACGAAGAAATTGCTGCTTTCATAACTAATAATCTGGCGAAACCCTACGCAAACGATGGTGTGACGGTCGAGGATTTTAAAGCAGCCTTCTTTAATAAAGATCAAGACGTTGTTGACGAAAAAATGATCGGACCCGGCAGCACTAAAATCAATCAAGCCTTTATTTCCGAAGGGGAACTTTATGGACTCGGCCAGAAGACGCTTGAAGATGCAATGAAGGCTATTAAGGAAAAAGCGGATACGGCAATTAAGGAAGAAAAAGAAGCAGGTCAATAGATTGATTTTAAGCTACAGGTGTACTCCAGCAGTACACCTGTAATACTTTCATATAAATGTGGTGAGAGAATGAAACCTACTGGATTTTCAAGATTAAGCATTAGAAGGCAGGAAGAAATAACAGGCTATTTATTCATCATTCCGTTTTTAATAGGTTTCTTTCTATTTCAGGGTTTGCCTTTTATCATTTCATTTATCATTAGTTTTACAGATTTGCAGTTTGTTACTAATATAGGAAGCCTAAAGTTCATTGGTTTTAAGAATTTCATAACTTTTCTGCATGATAATACAGCAGTAGAGTCCTTGGGCAGAAGCTTGCTCTATACGGTTTTGTTTGTTCCGGCAATTATGATGTCAAGCCTCATATTAGCCTTAATTTTAAATAAACGCATCATGGCTAGGAATGCCATACGTACGATGATTTTTTTGCCTTATGTATCCAACATTGTAGCCATAGCTATAGTGTGGCAGCTCTTATTGGATCCAAGGGATGGACCGGTAAATTTGCTGCTGCAAAGCATGGGTATGATTCATCTGCCTATGTGGCTTGTCGGCGGGACTCACATTGTTATTCCTACTATTGTATTAATTGCTTGCTGGCAGGGAATGGGTTTCAATTTGGTAACGTATCTGGCGGCGTTACAGGGGGTCCCAAAAGAGCTTTACGAAGCATCGGAGATAGACGGGGCAAACAGCTTGCAAAAATTCATCCGTGTCACGCTTCCCATGATTTCACCAACTACATTTTTTCTTACAATCACCTCATTGATAGCTTCAACCCAGAATTATAGTATTGTGCAAGTTCTTACGAAGGGAGGTCCAGGTGAAGCATCGCGTGTATTCCCTCTGAATATTGTCGAAGAGGCTTTTACCCATAGCAGATTGGGTTATGCGTCAGCGCAGTCGTTGGTTATATTTACAATCCTGATTCTGGCTACTTTAATTCAATGGAAGATGCAAAAAAGATGGGTAAATTACGATTAGGGAAGGGTAAAGCCGAATGGAAAGCAAAATGATCAATACGGAAACGACACATAAGGGTTATTTTAAAAAAAAGAATAGAAATCAAATGGGACTTATCATTCTTTCGCTATTTATGCTGATCTATGGGATATTAAATTTGTTTCCCTTTCTATTTATGTTATCTTCTTCCTTTAAAGCCCTGGGAAAGGTATTCGAGTATCCAATACGAATTATTCCTGAAACGATTGTGTTTAATCATTATGTGGAATTGTTTTCTCCCAAATATAGTTTTATGAGATGGTATGCCAACACGCTGGTGATGGAATTCAGTACAATCGTGCTTCGGATCTTTATTGTGGGTATAACCGCTTATGCTTTTGCAAGGTTAAGGTTCAGGGGAAGGGATATTATTTTTTTGATTGTATTGGCCGCACTTATGATTCCTGGAGATATGACATTAGTCCCAAGATATATTATATATAAATTTCTGCATATAACGGATACGATGTGGTCTATGGTTTTACCTTACACATTTGAAGTGTTTCTCATATTTTTAGTAAGGCAGTTTTTTATGACCATTCCTTTTGAATTATCGGAGGCTGCTATTATAGACGGGTGTAACCACCTTCAAGTATTCTATAAAATTATTCTGCCCTTGGCCAGACCGGTGATGTCGACTATGATTTTATTTACATTTGTATGGGCATGGAACGATTATATTACACCCTATATCTTTATTACCAACGTGGATAAGCAGATGCTTTCGGTAGGGCTGCAGTATTTTCAGGCGTTATATATTGATAATTACCCTTTGCAAATGGCTGCATCCACTTTGATTTTGGTGCCTGTTATTCTCATTTTTTTAATTGCCCAGAAAAGTTTTATTGAAGGCATTGCCACTAGCGGTTTGAAGGGTTAGGCCTCTATAATTGAATAAATTATATTACTTTATGGCATGAGGTGTTGGAATGAATGAAACTCATCCAGTACGAAAGAAAGCATTAGACCATCAACCGTTGTCTTATCAGGATGTTACCATCTCTGATTCTTTTTGGTCGCCGAGAATCCGGCTGGTGATGGAGCACACAATACCCTATCAATATGAACAGTGTAAAGCAACGGGACGCATCGATGCTTTTAGACTGGATTGGAAGATAGGATTGGAGCCTAAGCCCCACTTTTTTTGGGATTCTGATATCGCAAAATGGGTGGAGGCGGCGAGTTACAGTTTGGGGTTGCAATACAATGCGGAGCTTGATCAATTGCTTGACGGGGTCATCGCTCTCATTACATCGGCCCAGCAGCCCGATGGTTATTTGAACGTCTATTTTACGGTGGTGGAACCCGAGAGACGGTGGAAAGATTTGCGCGACGGACACGAGTTGTATTGTGCAGGCCATTTAATAGAGGCTGCCATTGCTCACTATCAAGCCACCGGCAAACGCACTCTGCTTGATGTCATGTGCCGTTACGCCGACCATATTGACAGCATATTCGGAGAGGGTCAGGGTAAAAAACGCGGTTATTGCGGGCATGAGGAAATTGAGCTGGCTCTAGTAAAACTATACAGGGTAACTGGGATTGAGCGGTATTTGCGCTTGAGTGAGTTTTTTATCAATGAAAGAGGAACACAACCTTATTATTACGACTTAGAAGCACAAGAGCGGGGAACGCCGAACTTGTTTGATGAATATATTTTTCGTGTCGGATCCATCGATGTCAAAGAACATGTGCAAAGCCATATGCCGGTGCGTGAACAAATGGAAGCGGTGGGACACGCAGTAAGAGCGATGTATTTATACTGTGGAATGGCAGATCTCGCCGCGGAATTGGGTGACCAAAGCCTGGTGAGAGCCTGCGAAAGATTGTGGCAGCATGTCGCTGCCAAGCGGATGTATATTACTGGCGGTATAGGTTCATCAGCGATTAACGAAGGCTTCACTTCAGACTATGATCTGCCGAACGAAACGGCTTACTGTGAGACATGTGCTTCGATCGGGATGGTGATGTTTAACCATCGCATGCTGCAGCTCGATTGTGATCGCAAGTATGCAGATCTAATGGAGCGGGCGCTCTATAATGGAGTGATCAGTGGTATGTCACAGGATGGGCAAAAGTTTTTTTATGCAAATCCTTTAGCCAGTGACGGTACGATCCATCGCCAAGAGTGGTTTGGCTGCTCTTGCTGTCCGCCGAATATAGCACGATTGTTGACTTCGTTGGGCGAATATGTGTATGGGCAGAACGATTCAGAAGTGATCATCCACCTGTATGTGCAGGGTGAAGGACGTTTTCGGATCCAGGGACAGGAAGTGATTTTGCATCAATCTACACAGTTTCCTTGGGACGGACAGACGACAATCACGGTTGAATTGGATCATCCTGATGGATTTGGGATAAAGCTTCGTATTCCTGAATGGTGTTCGGAAGCCAAGGCTTTCATCAACGGTTGTGAAACGGACATGGCAAAGGAGCTCGACAAAGGGTATACAGTGCTGAATAGAACATGGGAAAACGGCGATACGATTCATCTGCTCTT
>DASWUO010000098.1:0-2794 GCA_036401615.1 Bacilli bacterium
AACCTGTACGAAGACCCAGAAGTGGAATACCAGCATCCGAGAAGGTCAGCAAAATTGCGTTATTCGTGATCATGTGGCTGTTTATTTTATTGATTGGCGGTATTATATATGTATATATCGAATCTAAATATGAAGGCAGCAACAATAAAGCCATTGATGATACGAGGATAACAGACAAGTTAAACGGTGCGGACAATGGGGAGGAAGAACCTGTTGTTGAAGCAACACCGGTACCGGCGACACCTACAGCAACCCCAACACCCACAATGGGAGTAGTGTCCCTGGTTACAAGCACAGCCAAGATGGATACTTATTCCATTAGTGGAAGCGATAAAATGAAAGTTCAAATAAAGCTCCTTAAAAGTGTAGATTGTTGGTTTCAACTCGATAAGGACAAAAAGGGAGGCACCTTGATTGAAATGAATACCTTGAATCAAAGTGATCCTTCCCGCACTTGGGAGTTTGATCATTCTGCCTACCTTAATGTAGGGAGAGGGGATGCGGTGGAAATTACTATAAATGGTACCGTTATTGCTCCTGAAGTAAAGGTGGTTTCAAAAAAATTCCAATTTAATTTATTAAAATAAATCATATCTTGTATAAACTTTCCTCCTTTGGGTAAATCTAATTCCAGAAAGCATCTTTATTACAAAGCGAGGTAAGGATAGATGAAAACAAGTTGGTTTGTTACAGGATTGGGCGTACTGGTAACCTTATTGGGTTGGTACCTGGTTCCGGATGCTTGGGGTTATGGCATATTCGGGTTTGGCTTGGCCCACATTGTTTTGGGAATTTTGGATATGTTTCGGGATCCTGCAAGAACGACTTAACGCATTTAACAATCGTATTCGTAATGTTTGACATCCTGGAGATTCCGGCGGTGTCTTTTCATGTTATAAATAAATTGTTATACTCTTAGAAGCAGATTAATATTGAAGGGAAGTGTCTCGCCATGGCTTCAGAAATATCATTCGATATTGTATCCAAGATGGATATGCAGGAAATGAACAATGCCATCCAACAAGCGGAGAAAGAAATTGAAACCCGCTATGATTTTAAAGGCAGCAAAAGCTCTATTAAATTAGACAAGCTGGAATTAACCATTGTCTCGGATTCGGAATTTAAATTGGAGAATGTATTGGATATTCTTCAAGCGAAGATGGTTAAACGGGGAATTTCTTTGAAAAATGTAGAGATGGGCAAGATTGAACCGGCATCATCGGGCACCGTGCGCCAGAAAATTATTCTAAAACAGGGGATTGAACACGAGATTTCCAAACAGATCAATATTATTATTCGGGATTCTAAGCTGAAGGTGAAAAGCCAAATCCAAGGTGACCAAATTCGGGTGACCGGGAAGAGCAAGGACGATCTCCAACAAGTCATGCATCTGCTTAGACAAGCCGACTTAAAGTTGGATTTGCAGTTTGTCAATTTCAAATAGTATAATATTAAGATGGTTGAGGTCAGGCCTGCAAAATGGAGGATACATAAGTGATACATATGAGTACCTTAGTTATTTTATACAGGGAGGCGTAAGAGATGAATTTGGCCAATCGCATTACCATGGCACGAATCTTTCTGGTTCCTGTGATCATGTTTTTCCTTCTTGTGAATCTACCATTTCCCCCCATTCAAGTAGAGAACTTTATTATTACGTACAATCAGATTGTTGCTGCCGTTATATTTATCATCGCTGCAAGCACAGACAGCTTGGACGGATACATTGCCCGGAAACGCAAGCTCGTTACTAATCTGGGTAAATTGCTCGATCCTCTTGCAGACAAGTTGTTAGTCACAGCTGTGTTGGTTTCTCTTGTTGAAATGGATAAACTTGGTGCATGGATTGCAATTGTTATCATCAGCAGAGAATTCGCGGTTACAGGCCTGCGGATGGTTGCTTTATTGGAGGGACAGCAAGTCATTTCCGCAAGCATTTGGGGGAAGTGGAAAACAGGCATACAGATTACAGCCATCATTGCTATTCTGGTCAACAACTTTCCTTTCTTTTTTATCGATTTCCGCTTTGACCTCGTAGCCAGTTGGGCTGCTGCTATCATTACCGTGTACTCAGGCGTAGATTATTTTATTAAGAATAAGAGTTTATTAAATTTAGACAGAAGCTGACAATAGGCGATCCTATTGTTTTTTTTTTGTGGGAGGTAACATGAAAGCAGAAATCATAGCCGTGGGTACAGAGCTGCTCTTGGGGCAAATCGTCAATACCAACGCTCAATATTTATCGCAGGGCTGCGCGGCACTGGGGATTGATGTTTATTACCAGACCGTTGTGGGAGACAATGAGCTGCGTTTAAAGCAAGCATTATCCATTGCCCGGGATCGGGCCAATCTTATTATATGTACTGGGGGACTTGGGCCGACCCAAGACGATATAACCAAAGATGTGTTGTCTGCCTTTCTAGGCTGCCCTTTGGAAATGCACGGGCCTTCTATGGAGAAGATAAGCGATTTATTTGAATCCCGCGGATTGCCGATGGTAGATAGCAACGCCCGGCAAGCTTTGATCTTAGCCGGCTGCGACCCGTTATTTAACGATACCGGTTTAGCCGTTGGTGTAGGTTTGACCCGCGAGGGGGTTCATTACATTCTACTCCCCGGCCCTCCTAAAGAAATGAAGCCCATGTTTGATCATCATGCCAAACCTTGGCTCTTATCGTTAATGAAGGAAGAACAGCCTTTGTACTCAGTCATGATGAAGTTTGCCGGAATTGGTGAATCAAGTTTAGAGCATGCCCTAATAGATTTGATTAAGTCACAAGAGGATCCAACTATA
>DASWUO010000099.1:0-13173 GCA_036401615.1 Bacilli bacterium
ACGATATTGTCTTTATTTCCGGAAGTAACGGGAAATCGCGTATATTGTTCATTCTTGATGACCTGTAAATTTTCTTCCAAGCTGTGGTGAATGTCCAAACACACCATATCTGTACGGGGAACCATGATTTCTCTGGCCAGAAGATCATCAAAGGCAAAAATCCGGCTGACATAGCCATATTCCGCCTGATTGATCTTGCCGCTCTCGAAGCTTTCCGCCAGAATAATGCGCAGCTCCGCTTCGGAATGCGCTTCCTCATGCTCTTGAGCCGGTTTCAACCCAACAAAGCGGATAATCCATCCCGCGGATCCGTTAAGCAGCCAGATGAAGGGATACATGATGCGATAGAAAAAGATGATAGGCCGGGCAAACAATCGGCTTATCTGTTCCGCTTTCTGAATGGCAAGTGTCTTAGGCGCCAGTTCCCCAATCACAACATGAAGAAAAGTAATGATGGAGAAAGCAATAATAAAAGAGATTAAATCCCCGATATTCGATGTTAATCCCATGGATGTAAACAGGGGATATAGAATAATTTCAACTGTAGGTTTTCCTAACCAACCTAGACCCAGCGCTGTTATGGTGATTCCTAACTGACAAGCAGATAAGTACCCGTCGATATTACCAGTTACTTTCTGGACGGCCAAAGCATTCTTCTTGCCCTCCTGCACTAGCTGATAGACACGGCTTGGCCGCACCCTGATAATAGCAAATTCTGTTGCCACAAAAAAGGCCGTAGCTATAATGAGAATAACAACTAATCCTAAGTTTATCATCACCATTAAAAGTCGATATCCTTTACATATTTAGCATGGTGTTGGATAAAGTCCCGGCGCGGTTCAACATTGTCTCCCATCAAGGTATCAAACATTTCATCCGCATCAATGGCATCTTGTATGCTGACCTGCAATAAAGTTCGGCTTTCCGGATCCATCGTGGTTTCCCATAATTGAATCGGATCCATTTCCCCAAGCCCTTTATAACGCTGAACATTGGGTTTGGTTCCCTCTCCGAATTCTACAAAGATAGCATCCCGTTCTTTATCATTGTAGGCGTATCGTATTACTTTGCCTTTTTCAATTTTGTATAAGGGAGGCTGGGCAATATAAATATAGCCGGCCTCGATAATTTCCTTCATATATCGATAGAAAAAGGTAAGGATCAAGGTTCGGATATGAGCACCATCCACATCGGCATCCGTCATAATGATGATTTTGTGGTAGCGGGTTTTGGTGATGTCGAAATCATCACTTATCCCAGCCCCAATAGCTGTAATCATCGCCCTGATTTCTAAATTGGATAAAATCTTATCCAGTCTGGATTTCTCTACATTCAGAATTTTTCCTCTTAGCGGCAGGATGGCTTGAAAGTGGCGATCTCTCCCTTGTTTGGCTGAGCCTCCAGCAGAGTCTCCTTCGACAATATAAATTTCACTAATAGAAGCGTCTTTAGAGGAACAGTCCGCCAATTTGCCCGGCAATGAACTTACTTCCAAAGCGCTTTTTCTGCGGGTTAACTCCCGCGCTTTGCGCGCCGCTTCTCTTGCCCTTGCGGCTTGAAGGGATTTCTCCATAATTTTGCGGGAAATTGCCGGGTTTTCATTCAAAAACTCGGAAAACTTCTCGGCAAATAAAGATTCAACAATACCCCGTACTTCGCTGTTTCCAAGCTTAGTCTTGGTTTGCCCCTCAAATTGGGGATCCGGTATTTTCACAGAAATGATGGCCGTTAATCCTTCCCGCACATCATCCCCGGATAGATTAGAATCATTATCTTTAATAGCGTTGGTTTTACGGGCATAGTCGTTAATAATCCGTGTTAAAGCACTTTTGAAGCCTGACTCATGCGTTCCGCCTTCATGGGTATTAATATTGTTGGCGAAGGAATATATATTCTCACTGTAACTGTCATTATATTGCAAGGCAATTTCTACATGAATATTGTCTTTCTTGCCTTCTGTATAGATAGGAGGATCATGGAGAGCGCCGCGGTTGCGGTTTAAATATTCAACAAAAGAGACAATACCCCCGTCGTATTTGAACGTATTCTTCACATCTGTGCGTTCGTCGGTTATATTGATTTCAATCCCCCGGTTTAAGAAGGCGATCTCCCTGATCCGCGACTGTATCACATCGTAGTCGTATTCTATCGTTTCTGTAAAAATTTCCGGATCCGGCAAATAAGTTACCTTCGTACCGGTTTCTTCGGTCTCACCGACAATTTTCAAATCATATTGAGGAATACCTTTGCGATATTCCTGTTGATAAATATGGCCTTCCCGCTTAACCTGAACCACTAAAACCTCGGACAAGGCATTAACTACAGAAATTCCCACCCCGTGCAAACCGCCCGAGACCTTGTAGCCTTCTCCTCCGAATTTGCCGCCGGCATGAAGAACTGTCATGACCACTTCGAGTGTTGACCGTTTTAACTTGGCATTCTCTCCAACTGGGATCCCCCGGCCATTATCAATTACAGTTACACTATTGTCCGCATGCACCATAATATCAATCTTTGTACAAAATCCGGCCATCGCTTCATCAATACTATTATCCACCACTTCCCAGACCAAGTGATGCAGACCTTTAGAACTGGTTGAGCCGATATACATGCCCGGCCTTTTCCTCACCGCTTCGAGACCTTCTAAAACCTGAATCTGACTTTCATCGTATGTATGTTGATTTAATGACATGCCTATCCACCTGCTCCTTAATAATTAAATAAATGATTAGCTCTTTTCTTCAGTGTTGTTGAAGAAATTGGAGAATAATACAGCTTTCCATCCGCAACAACAAGCGATTTGGGTTCTTCCTCGCCAATGGTCTCGACACTTTTCAATTCGTTTGCATGGCCTACATATTGTTTAGAAATCTTCGATGATTTTTCAATCGTTATATCAAATATAGCAATTAATTCAGAGGTTCTAATAATTTTTTCTCCGCCTAAATGAATAAACATAGGTCTGCTCCTTCATGTTCAATGGTTCTGGGTGGCTTGGCCTTCGTTTACTTGGAAGATAGTTGATTTAGGAATTTTGGCCAGATTCACGCTTTCAATTCCTGTTGTTGTTATAAAGGTTTGAACCTTATTCTGGAATGTTTCGATGAGTTGGGTTTGCCGGTAACTATCCAGTTCAGATAAAACATCATCCAGCAGCAATACAGGATATTCCCCGGTTTCTTCTTGAATCAATTCAATCTCAGCCAATTTCAAGGATAGTGCTGCTGTACGCTGCTGCCCTTGGGAGCCGTAGGTTTGAACCTCTTTATCATTTATGAAAAAAGTCAGGTCATCACGGTGAGGTCCCGCTAAACTGACTCCTCTTTTCAATTCTTGTTCTTTGACCTGTGATAACTTTATCATAAATTGATCAAATAAAACAGATTCATCTTCAGACATGCTGATTTCAAAAGAAGGATCATAAACAATTCTTAATTGTTCTTTATGATTTGTGATGCTGCTATGAATTTTTTCGGCCCATTCTTGAAGTTTCTTTATAAAGTTTTGCCTTTTTTTGATGATTTTAACACCATATTCGACCAGCTGCCGATCCCAAATTTCTAACAATACGTGATTATTGTCCTGTTTAAACTGCAATTGCTTCAGATAATTGTTTCTTTGCATTAATATTTTCTGGTACTGCAGCAAATTATGAAGATAACTTGACTGCATTTGGGCAATTTCCATATCCATAAATCTTCGTCTTATGCTTGGAGCACCTTTGACAATTTCTAAATCCTCCGGTGCAAACATAACAGCGTTCAAGGAACCAATGAAGTGACTTAACTTTTTCTGTTCCAATCCATTAATTTTTGCCGCCTTTCCCTGGGCAGAAATATTTAAATCCAATTGGCATTTGCCGTATTTCTTATCCACTTCACAATGAATCAGGGCATTGCTGTGATTCCATTGGATTAATTCTTTATCTTTATAGGTTCGGTGGGATTTGGTCATGGCCATGACGAATATAGCTTCCAGCAAATTTGTCTTTCCTTGGGCATTCGATCCGATAAAAATATTGACATTAGGATTGAGGTTTAAGTAAATTTGTTCATAATTGCGATAATGATTTAAACTTATATTGGTGATGAACAAATGCTCACTCCGTTCCAGAGGATACCTTAAATTCTCCATGCCCCTCTACTTTTATTACGCAGTCAGCATATAATTTTCTGCCTCTCCGGTTCTCGGCTTCGTTATTTACATAAATTAAGGTTTCTTGCAGAAAGCTTTTGGCTTGGCCTCCTGATGAAATACAATTGGCCAGCTTTAGAAATTGTCCCAAGGTTATATAATCGGTTTTTATGAAAACTTGTTTCATCTTTTTTTCCCTTCAATTCGCAGTTCTATATGGCAAAATTAAGTGTAGCATGTTCTCGTGATCATTGGCTTTAATAATAATGGGGCTCATAGCACCCGTAAATCCGATATGAATGGTCTCGGAGTCAATAATTTTTAATACATCCAACATATACTTAGAGTTAAAAGATATTTTTAAAGGTTCGCCGCTATATTGTTCAACCTCTAATTGATCCGTAATTTTGCCCAGTGCTGATGAACTCGATGATACTTCGATCAAATTATCTTCTTTAGTGATCAAATTGACAATATTAGTTTTTTCCTCTCGGGATAACAAATATGCTCTATCAATAGAGTCGGCTAATTTTCTTGTATTTATAACCAGTTCTGTTTTATAGGTTTGAGGAATAATCTTAGAAGTATCAGGATATATACCATCCAGAAGACGGGAGTAAAATAAAATATGATCAATTTTGAATAAAACCTGATTATCTGTCGTCACAATTTCTACAAGGGCTAATCGGTCCGGAATAATTTTGCTTAGTTCATTCAAGGTTTTAGCCGAAATAACAATATTATTAAACGTGATGATTGGATTGGTGTCAATCAACGCTTCCCTGCTGGATAACCTATGTCGATCCGTTGCTGTAAACTTTAATTTACCCTCCGTTAGATTCCATAAGATTCCTGTAAGGATAGGAGTGCTTTCATTCATGGATGCAGAAAAGACCGTTTGTCTAATCATGGTTTTAAGCAGGGAAGCTTCCATAACGATTGAATTATTTTCTATAAGCTTAGGCATTACCGGATATTCCTCCGGATCCAAACCAACCATCTGAATTTCCGAGTTTCCTGATTTAATAACGGTATGGAAGCTTTCTTTCACATCGATTTCAATTTCCTGTGACGGCAGTTTCTTGATAATTTCCATAAAAAAATTAGCGGGCAGTACCACACTGCCTGTTTCTTGTAAAGTTATGATGGTTTTATCTTTATCTAATAGGGGTATAAAGCTTTGTATAGAGATATCCGTATCACTTGCGGTTAAGGTTACGCCAGCCTGGGTTGTATCTATCTTAATCCCGCTTAATATAGGAATCGTAGTTCTGCCCGATATGGCTTTGGAGACATGTTGTATGGATTCGTTTAAATAATCTTTATTAATGATTAATTTCATGGGTTAGCTCCTTATAGGTTTATACTTTAATAATACTATTATTTATTAAGTAATAGTAGTAGGTGCTATGGATTGTGGGGAGAACAACATAAAGTGATCAGGTAATCCCTTTCTGCTTGTTTATAAGTTGTGCATAAACAGGATGAAAATTAAGCATGATTTTTGATCTTTTCCGTAATGTTATTAATAATATTATATAATTCTTGATCGAGTTTTATAGATTCTGTAATTTTATTATGGGCATGAATAACGGTAGTATGGTCGCGCCCGCCAAAGGATTCCCCGATTTTAGGCAAAGAGAAATCTGTCAGTTCCCTTGATAGATACATGGCCACTTGGCGGGGAAACGCCACAGCCTTGGTTCTTTTCTTTGCTTGAAAATCCTCCATCCGGATGCCGAAAAAGTCAGACACCTTCTGTTGAATGTCCAAAATAGTGATGACATAAGGGCGGTTGGGAGGAATGATATCTTTCAAAGCTTCTGCAGCCAGATGGGAACTGATGTCTTCATTGATTAAGGATGAATAGGCCACTACCCTGATCAAGGCACCTTCGAGTTCCCTGATATTTGTATTGATCTGGCTTGCTATGTACATCATGGCCTCATTAGGGATATCTAAATTTTCGGCTTTTGCCTTCTTTCTTAGAATTGCAATACGGGTTTCTAAATCAGGCGGTTGAATATCTGTGATTAAACCCCATTCAAAACGAGACCTTAGCCGGTCTTCCAGAGTAGGTATTTCTTTAGGAGGGCGGTCGCTGGAAATAATGATTTGTTTTCTTTCTTCATGTAAAGCATTGAAGGTATGAAAAAATTCTTCCTGTGTTTGTTCTTTTCCGGCGAGAAATTGAATATCGTCAATTAATAAAATATCGATGCTGCGGTACTTATTGCGAAAGCTTTCCCCGCGGTTATCCCGGATGGCATTGATAAATTCATTGGTAAATTTCTCCGATGAGATATAAAGCACCTTACATGCGGGATTATGCTCCAAAATATAGTGTCCAATAGCGTGCATCAGATGGGTTTTGCCTAATCCAACTCCCCCGTAGATAAACAAAGGATTGTAAGCTTTGGCCGGCGCTTCAGCTACTGCCAGTGAAGCAGCGTGGGCAAACCGGTTGCCTGAACCTATGACGAAAGTGTCAAAGGTATACTTGGGATTCAACATATGTGAAAATTTCTCTTCTTGTACGGCCTTCCGGGTTTCTATATTGGGGTTGGGCACGGGTATCGCGCCTGTTGTTGCAGCAGTTAAATCATCCTCTTGAATGACAATTTTTATATCCACCTGATTGCCGAAGAGATCAAATACAGCCGAGCTGATTTGTTTAATATAGCGGGTTTCCAGCCATTCTCTCGCGAAATTATTGGGGGCACATATAACTAATTGAGATTCATTAAATATAAGGGCTTTTGTCGATTTCATCCAGGTGTCGAAGCTGGGTTTACTTAGTTTGAGGCGGATTACAGCCAATACTTGCTGCCAAAGATCGGTTACATGACTTTCCACAATTACTGTTCACTCCTTTTTCTGCTAAAACAACGTATGGCGGAAGGCATGGTTGTAAATAAAAGTAGAAATTTGCAGAACTTTATCCACAAAAATATTAACTTTGGAGGAAACTAATTAGACAAACTGGTTTTTTGTGAACATAGTTGTCCACAGCCTGTTGATAAGCGCGGGAGAAAAATAAAGTATACACAACAAAGTAATCTAATGATATCAAATTGCTATGCGGTTTTCAATGAATTTGATCGATATATCCACATATTCTATTAGTTGATAATATTTTTATCCACGATACTACATATTGTTTACATGATGTTAATAATTCGACAAAAGACGGGTTTTTATTATTTTGTTACTAACAAACTGTTCGAAAAAACTTATTTATTTTAAATTTTTCGATGATTTGATGATTTATTTTTATAATTTGTTTTTAATTGACTTTTGAGCGAAGAAGTGATTTAATGTATAAAGGTCTTTTTAAAAAAATAAAAGTTTATCCTTAAGGGGGTGCAATAGATGGGACCCACATTTAATCCGAATAACAGCAAGCGTAAGAAGAATCATGGTTTCCGTACTAGGATGAGCACGAAGAATGGACGTAAAGTTCTTGCTGCTCGGCGTTTAAAGGGCAGAAAAGTATTGAGCGCATAGAACAATTAGGCCACATTACGTGGCCTTTTTTAAATTATCAGGAAGAATATTATCAAGTATTATGGAGAACTAACCGTGCAGAAAGAGTATCGTCTGGCTAAGAAGGAAGATTTCAATAAAGTTTACCGACAGGGTAAATCCATGGGCAACCGTCAATTTGTTCTTTATTATATGACAAATGCCGCGGTAGAGCATTTTCGGTTGGGCGTGTCGGTCAGTAAAAAAGTAGGCAATGCGGTTGTTCGCAACCGTATCCGCCGAATGCTCAAAGAAATCGTCCGGCACCATGCACAAGCTATTAAAGTCCATACGGATCTGGTTCTGATAGCTCGAAAACCTGCTGTAGACATGGCCTACCAGGAGATGGAAAAAAGCGTGCTGCATGTATTAAAGAAAACCTCTCTTTTTCAAACTGCGCACAAAAAAATAACTGCCCAACGATCCGCAGGCGCTCCTAAACCGTAGGTTTTCTTTGTTGCCGAATATATGGTATAGTTTACTATGGAATTTAATCATAAAAATCTGGCTTTGTTTTGCTTGGGAGGAATTTGATTTTGTCTCGAAAATTGCTTAAATGGTTGCCTTTTACCTTTGTTTTATTAGTGCTCACCGGTTGCAGCATGGACAAACCGATCGATCCTGATAACGGATTTTGGGATAAATATTTGGTCAATCCGGTATCGGTATCTCTTGATTGGTTTGCCGATAATTTATGGGGCTCTTATGGTCTTTCCATTCTTGTAGTAACCATTATTGTTCGTTTCCTGATTCTTCCCCTGACTTTGAAACAATATAAAAGCTCAAAACAAATGCAAGCCATTCAACCGGAATTAAAGAAGCTTAAAGAGAAGCACAAGGACGATCCGAAGAAACAGCAGGAAGAGACCATGAAGCTTTTTCAAACCAATGGAGTCAATCCTCTGGCAGGATGTTTTCCCTTAATTGTGCAAATGCCTATACTGATTGCTTTATATAATGCCATTGTCCGAAATGATGAAATCAGCTCACACTCTTTTCTATGGATGGAGTTAGGCGAAAAGGATCCTTATTTCATTCTTCCCTTATTAGCTGCGGCAACCACCTATATTCAGCAGAAAATCATGGCAAAGTACACACCCATGCCAAGTCAAATGCAAACCTTAATGTATATCTTTCCCGTGTTAATCTTTGTAATGGCTATGAATTTCGCTTCTGCACTGCCGTTATATTGGGTTTACAGCAATATCTTTACGATTGTGCAAACCTATTTCATATATGGAGGATCTCAAATTAAGGGAGGCCTTGTCAAAAAATGAACAAGCTGATTGCCTTGGGAAAATCCGTTGAAGATGCAATAACGGCGGGATTAGGCCAATTAAATACCACAAGAGACCGCGTTAAGATTCAGGTATTGGAGCATCCCTCCAAAGGTTTCCTTGGTTTGATTGGTTCCAAAGAAGCCAAAGTCGAATTGGAACGCATCCCTGATCTTCTGGAGGAAACTATAAAGTTTCTCAAGGATGTGTTTCGTTCCATGAATCTTATAGTAGAAATTGAACGAGTAGAAAACAAAGATGAATTGGTTCTTAATCTCACGGGACCTGATTTGGGCATATTAATTGGTCGAAGAGGACAAACCTTGGATTCATTGCAGTATTTGGCTAACATTGTGGCCAATCGTTATTCTGAAAAGCACCTTCGTATTATTCTTGATGCCGAGAACTTTCGTGAGCGGCGCCGAACTACACTGGAACAGTTGGCAATGCGATTGGCAAGCCGTGTCATACGGACGAAAGGTGAGGTTATCCTTGAACCCATGTCTCCACTGGAACGCAAGGTGATTCATTCCCAGCTGCAGGATCATCCCAAGGTGAAAACCTACAGTAAAGGTGAAGATCCTAACCGCAGAGTTGTTATAACTTTAAGATAAACATCAAGCAATGACCACTTGTGTATACAACGGAGTCATTGCTTTTCTTTGAAATCTGCCTTGGAGATGATCTCATGAATAACGATACGATTGCAGCCATTTCCACACCTCTTGGAGAAGGTGGCCTTGCTGTAATTCGCGTCAGTGGACCCCAAGCTATAGAGCTTGCTGCGAAAGTGTTTTCTTCTAAAAACAATTTAAAAGATGCTCCAACACACACCGTTCATTATGGCCATATTTACAATCCCTTGAACAAAGAGCGGATGGATGAGGTGTTGGTCACCTTAATGAGAGAACCTAAATCTTTCACAACGGAAGATGTTGTAGAGATCAGCTGCCACGGGGGAGTTATCGCGGTTCGCCGTGTATTGGATCTTCTGCTGCAACAAGGCATACGTCTTGCGGATCCAGGAGAATTTACCAAGAGAGCTTACCTCAATGGCAGAATAGATTTGTCCCAAGCCGAAGCGGTCATTGATATCATACGCTCAAAGTCTGACAGGGCCTTATCCATTGCTTTAAAACAAGGGGAAGGCACATTGTCCTTACGAATTAAGCAGCTAAGACATAAGTTGGTTGAACTGATGGCTCATATTGAAGTAAATATTGATTACCCTGAGCATGATGTAGAGCAGTTAACCACCCAATTTATTAATGGGCATTGCCTCTCGGGTATTGCGGATATTGAGGACTTACTCAGAACTGCGGACCAAGGAAAGATCCTGCGGGAAGGTATAGTGACAGCTATTGTCGGAAGACCCAATGTGGGAAAATCGTCGCTTTTAAATGAATTGGCTCAAGAAAATAAAGCGATTGTTACGGACATTCCAGGGACTACCCGCGATGTCATAGAAGAGTTCGTTACGGTAGGTGGGATTCCCTTAAAGCTGTTAGATACGGCGGGACTTCGAGAAACGATAGATGCCGTGGAAAAAATAGGTGTTGAAAAGTCAAGAAAGGCTCTTTCCCAAGCAGATCTTATTCTGTTAGTATTGAATTATAATGAACCTATACATCCTGATGAATTCATTTTGCTGGAGCAGCTTAAAGATAAACAGACGATAATTATCGTTAACAAAATGGATCTCCAGCGGCGCATGGATATGGATGTGCTGTATGCCGACTATTCGGAAGACCAGGTTGTGCAGATGTCACTGGTTGACCATAAGGGTATGAAGGATTTGGAAGAGGCCATTTCAGCCATCTTCTTCAGCGGCAAACTGGAATCAAACGATCTAACGTATGTAAGTAATGTGAGACATATTGATTTGTTGAGAAAAGCGAAGTTTTCCTTGCAGGAAGGTATGAAAGGAACACAAGAGCATGTGCCTATAGATTTAATCCAGATTGATATCAGGAATGCATGGGAAGAGCTTGGTGAGATCATTGGCGATTCTGTTGGAGAATCATTGTTGGACCAAATATTTTCCCAATTCTGTTTGGGAAAGTAGTAAGTTTTAATAACTGGGAGGTATGAATGATGGATTACAATGCGGGTGAATATGAGGTTATTGTTATTGGCGCCGGTCATGCAGGATGCGAGTCTGCTTTGGCGGCGGCTAGAATGGGCTGCAATACCCTATTGCTAACTATAAATTTAGACATGGTAGCTTTTATGCCGTGCAACCCGTCTATAGGCGGCCCGGCCAAGGGGCATGTTGTGCGTGAGATTGATGCGCTTGGCGGAGAAATGGGCAGGAATACGGACAGGACTTATATCCAAATGAGAATGCTCAATACAGCAAAAGGACCGGCTGTCCATGCCCTGAGGGCGCAAGCGGATAAGTTCATGTATCAACATTTTATGAAAGAAACGATTGAGAAGCAGGACAACCTGACGCTCCGGCAAGGCATGGTAGAGGAATTGATTGTTGAAGATGGAGCTTGCGTTGGGGTTATTACTAAAACGGGTGCCACTTACCGCAGCAAAACGGTTGTTTTAACAACCGGCACGTATTTACGGGGTAAAGTGATCATGGGAGAGCTAATGTACGAGAGCGGGCCGAATAATCAGCAGCCTTCTGTGAAGCTGTCGGAATGTTTGCGCAAGCTTGGTTTTGATCTGGTGCGCTTCAAAACGGGTACACCGCCCAGGGTGCATAAAGAATCGATTGATTTTAGTAAAACGGCAATCCAACCGGGAGACGAGCAGCCTAAATTCTTCTCCTATGAAACAACATCCGGCCCTAAGGATCAACTGCCGTGCTGGTTAACCTATACAACCGAAGATACTCATCAAATCATAAGTGATAATCTGCACAGGGCACCGATGTTTTCCGGAGCGATTGAAGGAACGGGGCCGAGGTATTGCCCGTCAATTGAAGACAAAATTGTCCGGTTTGCCGATAAACCGAAACATCAAATATTCCTTGAGCCTGAAGGGAAATTCACATCGGAATATTATGTCCAGGGCCTTTCCACCAGCATGCCGGAGGATGTTCAACTGCGCATTTTACGCTCTATAACGGGCTTAGAGAATGTGGAGATGATGCGAACCGGCTATGCCATTGAATACGATGCCGTTGTTCCCACACAATTGTGGCCCTCTTTGGAGACAAAACGCATCTCAGGGTTGTTTACAGCGGGACAGATCAATGGAACTTCGGGTTATGAGGAAGCAGCAGGCCAAGGGATTATGGCTGGAATTAATGCAGCAAGAAAGGTTCAAGGAAAAGAGGCTGTTATACTTGGACGCTCGGAAGGATATATCGGTGTGTTAATTGATGACTTGGTAACCAAAGGGACGAACGAACCTTACCGTCTGTTAACTTCCCGTGCGGAATACCGCTTGCTGCTAAGACACGACAATGCAGATCTTAGATTAACCCCAATCGGACATGAAATTGGTCTTATATCGGATGATCGCTTTACAAGATTTGAGGTAAAGAAGGCTTTAATAGAACAGGAAATAGATCGATTGGGATCAGCCAAAGTGAAAATGGAAGCCCATATTCAGCTCATTCTTACAGATGCCGGAACGGTACCCATGACTAACGGAATGGATGCTTTATCACTGCTGCGCAGACCGGAAGTGACCTATAAGCATATTGAACAAATCAGTCCAAGCCCTTTCGCTTTAACGGAGGAGATGAAAGAGCAGGTTGAAATTCAGGTGAAATACGCAGGGTATATTGAAAAGCAACAAATTCAAGTGGACCGCTTGTCGAAGATGGAGAAGAAAGCCATTCCTGCAGATATTATTTATGATGAAGTGTATGGGATTGCTACAGAAGCCAGGCAGAAGCTTGCAAAAATACGTCCGCTTACGATTGGTCAAGCCTCGCGTATTTCAGGAGTTACCCCAGCCGATATTTCTATTCTTCTTGTCCACCTTAAACAATACAATAAAGTAGTCGCAGCAAGGGGATAAGATGGATACAGTACAAAGATTATTCTGTCAATTGCTTAAGGACAAGGGGCTGGAATGCCAAGAGGATAAATTAGTAAAATTTGAAGAATATTACCACCAATTGATAGTGTGGAACGAAAAGATGAATTTAACCGGCATAACAGACAGAGAACAGGTGTACATTAAACATTTCTACGACTCTGTTTCTCTGGCTTTTTTCGTGCCGGTTTCTTCTGTTGGAAATCTTGCGGACATTGGCTCTGGAGCAGGATTT
>DASWUO010000100.1:0-3437 GCA_036401615.1 Bacilli bacterium
AGGATGTATTCCGTGCAGATGAATAGTATGCGGCATACTTCCATTATTGGTGAAATTGATTTTCACAATATCCCCTTCGGTTACACGAATTGTAGGCCCAGGAACCGAACCGTTATAAGTCCAAACAGGAAACTCCATTCCTTCAATGTTAAGGATCTTGTCTTCAGCCGTTATTTCAAATTCTTTTACAGTCTGACCGTTTTCGGTCGTTGATATCTTACCATAATCGAAGAAATAAGGGTCAAATGCTGCCGCTTCACCCTCAATCGCAGCCGCATGATTACCGTGATCCTGTCCATCATGGGCATCAACCGCTTGTTTCTCTATCGGAAATAGCATATATGCGCTTCCGACAACAGAAATTAGAATGATGAAAACCCCAAAAATCCATAATCCCTTTCTCACTGCTTCCCACTCTCCTTTAGTTTTGTATACAGGCATAAAAGTTGTCTAATTGACAATATGTTTCCCATGGTAAAATTATATAGTGTAATCTAAGATAATGCTACATTTTTTTAATTTTTTTGTTAAAAAGATTGGTTATTCGGACGATAGTGTGGAAAAACCTTCCTGATACTTACATAGGGTACAGGACTATTGTATAATAGAGTAATAATTAGGGAGGGCTTTGAATGAATGGAAGATATACCGAATTCTCATGAGTCTTGTGCTTCAACCAGTGAAAGAAAAAGTCATCATTCGGATAAAATAAAGACAAATTTAATAAACCGACTCAATCGGATCGAAGGCCAAGTTCGTGGAGTTAAAGGACTTATTGAGAAGGATACGTATTGTGACGATGTATTGAATCAAATAGCTTCCGTGCAGTCTGCTTTAAATGGCCTTGGCAAGCTGCTTCTGGAGCACCATATGAAGAGCTGTGTAGTTGATCGATTCAAAGAAGGGGATCACGAAGTCATTGATGAACTTCTTCTTACGATGAATAAACTGATGAAATAATATGTTAGCGGGATTGCTGCAGAGGATAAAATTATAAACTACTAATTGAGAGTTGGAGGTTTTTATCACCATGACACGTACAATATGGATTTTAGTTCTTCTCATAGCTTTTCTTGCGGCATGCGGAACAAATTCACCAAAAGAAGTTAATCATTCAGATATGAATCACGGTGAAAGGCAGGATGAAACTAATGACCCCGGGGATACCGGAGAGAGTGCTCTGAAAGAAGAAGACGTAAAGGTCAACTATTCCTTTCCTGATGGAAATCCGAAATCTAAACAAGAAAACAAATTGAAAATACAAGTTCACAATAAAAATGGGAACCCCATTGAAAACTTTGACATTAGCCATGAAAAGAAACTGCATTTGATTGTCGTAAGCAAGGACCTGAGTTATTTTAACCACATTCACCCTGTGTTAAAAGATAAGGGATTGTTCGAAATTACGACACAATTCCCGGCTGGAGGAGAATACAAGCTGTTTGCCGATTTTATTCCGACAGGCAGCAGCGTGATGACAAAAAGCGAATGGGTGAAAGTAGGGGGGGAAGAAGTTGGACCTATACCCATTCAACCGGACAAGAACTTAACAAAGGAGGTAGATGGCAAGGAAGTGATGTTGACGACGAATCAGCTTAAAGCTGGAGAAGAAGTCACGCTTACCTTTACGATTCATGATGAGAAATCGAAGGAGCCGATTACTAATCTTGAGCAGTATCTTGGAGCAGTTGGGCATGTAGTGGCTCTTACGGAAGATGTCGATCAGTATCTGCATGTGCACCCAATGGAGGAAAAAACGACAGGACCCGATGCTAAGTTTATGACCACCTTTCCGAAGAGCGGCATCTATAAGATATGGGGTCAATTCCTGCATGAAAATGAAGTGTTTATCGTTCCGTTTGTAATTGAGGTATCTTAAGAATGAAGAAAATTGATTATGGTTTAATGCTGGAGCCACAAAGAAATCAGAATTTTAATTCAAAACAAAATCATCACAGTTTCAACACATTTTACCGCTATACTTCTATTTGTGAGTTACATAAAGCTAGGAGGGAAGCCTTAATTAGTGAATGAACTTATTTTTGAAGCGTATGTATGGTTAAATCAAGTGGCTGGAGACATATCCAAGCCGATCTATGCATTTGCCATCGGACTTAACGTATTTGGTGTCACTGCTTTTTTGTTGGGTGTGATCGGGGCGACGGCTCCCTGTCAGTTAACATCAAATTCCGGCGCCATTGCACTTGTTACCAAGCATATCAGCAGGAGATTGGCTTGGATCCAAACAGGATATTTTATTATGGGAAAGTCATTAGTTTATCTTTCTTTAGGAGTATTAGCAGCGTTTTTTGGAATGACGATTCAAGATATTCCCATCATTAATGAAATTTTTTTCCGGCAGATGATAGGCCCTGTCCTAATTATCGTGGGTGTAGCTTTGTTGGGGATCATTCCGATCCGATTTGCCGTTTTAAACCGGTGGTATCTCTGGATCAAGAAGCGAATGAACTTTAAAAACAGTGCATTAGGTTTAGGTGTCACGATGGGATTTTTATTTTGCCCTACCTTATTTTGGCTCTTTTTTGGGATGCTCATTCCGGGAAGTGCTGAATATCCATTGGGAATCATGGATCCTTTGTTTTTTTCCATCGGTACTGCTTTGCCACTGATTATATTCACAACCTGCCTATCGGCAGGAACCTTATTAGCGACAAAAGTGTTAACTAAAGTAAATGTAATTCACACGGTATTAAAATTTCTATCAGCAGTTTTATTTATCTTCTCAGGAATTTATGAAACGGTTAGTTATTGGTTCATCTAAAAGGAGGAAATTATGCATGTTTATGTTTATTGTTAGTATTTCATTGATTTCAATGTTGTACATGAGTGGATTGGTGATGCACTTAACGAACAAATATAAGGAAAAATTAACTTGTATGACGGCCATGATGATCGCGATGACTTCGGGGATGATGGCCAGTTTGGTTATCGGAACGATATTAGGTACGTTGATGGATGGAGAACTTTTGTCACCAACTATGATCAGTGTTATAGCCGGAATGGGTATCGGTTACTTTACGGGTAGACCCATAACTTTAATGGCAGCGTTGGATGGAATGCTAGCGGGTATCATGGGCGGCATGATGGGAGCCATGTTAGGGGTTATGGTCATTTATCAATCCCCCCAAGCCACGATATTGTTTATGGCGGTTATTTTCATTGTTGTTATGTTGGTGCTTGTTAAACTGATACGTGAAGAGGCAGGTCTGACAGAAAATAAAAGCAAGTCAGTATCCAAATCCAACATACCATCCAAATCCAAAACACAACAAAAAGCAGCTGTGAACTTCCCTAGCCAAAAAATCTTAATCGGCGTAGCAGTGGTTATACTACTGTTAATGATTTACAGCATGTCAGGATCCGGATTTTTGAATCTTAAAAATGCAGAAGGTATTTCTTCAGCATCGGGATCAGCG
>DASWUO010000101.1:0-5043 GCA_036401615.1 Bacilli bacterium
CACCACTGGATTATAGCCGATAAATCGAACACGGTTTTCCCCGTCCCGGATGGCAACCAACAATTTTCCAACCCGCCCGTTTACGAGAAATTTACATAATAAGAAGACAAGGATGAGTGTGACCACTGCAGCATAGTAGAAGATGACTTTGCTTTCCTGCGCCCCAAACGGCATTCCGAGAAAGGTATCAAAGTTGGTTAATCCGTTGGTTCCGCCGGTGTAGCCTTGCTGACCTACAAATAAAGTGACGGTAATGATCACCAAAGCTTGCGAGAGTATGGCAAAAAAGGCGCCTTTGATGCGGTTGCGGAACGTCAAATAGCCTAACAAACCCGCGACTATCATAGGGATGATAATAGCTAAAGCAATGGCGGAACCGGCTGAGTGAAAAAGATTCCAAAACCACGGCAGCTTCTCCACACCGCTCCAAGACATAAAATCGGGCAATTCCCCGTGAGAGGCAACAAGCTTTAAGTGCATGGCCATACAATACGCGCCTAAACCGAAAAATACCCCGTGTCCAAGGCTGAGAATACCGGTGAACCCCCAAATCAGGTCAAGTCCAATCGCTATAATTGCATAAGTGAGAAACTTGCCAAGCAAGGAAAGTCTAAAGTCGGATAAAAGCATAGGTGCAAATAGGATAAAAATAATAAAGATCATGCTGAGCACAATTTTTACTCTTCTGCCTTGCGTCCACTTGGGAATTATTACCGAATCGCTCATAGATACACACCCTTTTTTTTAATCAAGTGAACGGGACTTGAGAGTGAATAGTCCTGAAGGCCTCCATTGCAGGAAAGCGATGATGATGGTGAAAACCAGCACTTTTCCCAGTGAGGCAGTTGTTGAATATTCCAAGGCGGTATTGAGTACCCCTATGCCCAGAGCGCCGGCAACGGTACCGATGATTTTGCCAACACCGCCCAAGACAACAACCATAAAGGCATCCACAATATAATAAGTGCCTACCGCAGGGCCGATGGGACCGATTAAACTTAACGCACAGCCGGCTATCCCCGCCATACCGGAACCGAAGGCAAAGGCTTGGGCATCCACTTGGCGTGTAGATATGCCAAGACAAGCGGCCATATCCCGGTTTTGCATAACGGCCCGCATTTTACGGCCGCCAGCCATACGGTAGAGATAAAGATAGATGACAACTATGCTGACAATGACCAAGCCGATGATGAATAATCGTTTGTAAGGGAGAACAAGATCCGCTGTAATGGCCCATCCGCCTTCCAGCCAGGAAGGGGCTTTGACAGCCACATTCTGTGCGCCGAAGATGATGCGCGCAAGCTGCTGCAGAACCAAGCTAACCCCCCAAGTGGCAAGCAAGCTGTCTAACGGGCGCCCATAGAGGTAACGGATTAACAGGACTTCCAGCCCCCAGCCAATAACAAAAGCCATCAAAAATGCTATTGGAATGGAGACGATATAGTAAAGGTCGAAATACTGGGAAGGGACCGAGTTTGCAAAGAAATGTTGGGTCACGTACGCCATATAAGCGCCGATCATAATAAACTCGCCGTGTGCCATATTAATGACATTCATGAGCCCGAAAGTAATCGCCAGGCCTAAAGCAATCAGGAGGAGTATGGAGCTTAGACTTAAGCCGTTGAATAATTGCAGAAAGATAATGCTCAAAAGCCCCACCGCCTTATGTGAACTTTAAGTGATGATAATAGAAATTATCGATTAATTAGGTTTGTATTTGTTACGAGTGAAAAGTTGCTGCCTTAAACTCGAACATCTTGTTTTAAGATCCTTCAATTTATAAAACATTTATAGGTAGGATCTTAAAGCCAAAACTCGACGGCAACAATCTTTTCAACTCTTCACAAATCCAAACCTATTAATCGACGCTCTTAGTACAATCTTTACAAAAGCCTTTTTGTAACTTTGAAATACCTAGACGGATCTATGGGGCGCTATTCTCGAATAATTTGGACATTTCCCTGGTTTACGGATCTGTAGGGCGCTATTCACGGCATTCACCCACATTCACCTCAAAATACCCATAAATAGAGCACCCTAGTTCCCGTCGAGCTTTATAAGGAGCAACTACTTAGATGTAACGCACTACAGTTCCGCTAACCTAGTTCTGAGCGGGAAGCCAGATAAGATTTCCGTTATTTTCACAAAATTTTGTTTGAAAGGCCAATTTCAACCTACTTCTCAGTAACCAACTTGCCCCAGGAGTAAGTTTCCAGGAAGGGATCAGGCTTCATAGGTTCGCCGGAATTCCAGACTTCTTTGAATTGGCCGTCTGCCATTGCTTCACCGATACGTACGGTTTTGTAAGTGTGCTGATTATCGCCATCAACTTTTACAGTGCCGCCCGGCGCTGCGTATTCAATGCCTTTGGCTGCTTCTTTTACTTTATCCACGTCGAATGAATTTGCTTTAGTTACCGCGGCTGCCCAGAGGTAAACTCCAAAATATCCTGCTTCAATCGGATCGTCTGTAACCCGGTCAGCGCCGTATTTTGCTTTATAAGCTGCCACAAACTTGGTGTTTTCCGGTGTATCTGTACTTTGGAAATAGTTCCAAGCGGTATAATGGCCTTCCAAGATATCGGCTCCAATGCCGCGTACTTCTTCTTCAGCTACGCTGACGGATAAAGTCGTAATATCTTTAGGTCCGATGCCTGCATCTTTCAATTGTTTGAAGAACGCCACGTTGCTGTCCCCGTTTAATGTATTAAAAATAACTTCAGGCTTGCTTTCTTTTATTTTGCTAATAATTGTATTGTAATCTGTGTGGCCAAGGGGGGTATATTCTTCAGCGATTAACTCGCCGCCTTCTGCCTTGAGCTGTTCTTTGATAATTTTATTGGCTGTTCTGGGGAAGACATAGTCTGAGCCTAAGAGGAAGAACTTTTTGCCCTTTTCCTTGAGAAGCCAGCTTACAGCGGGAATGATTTGTTGATTCGTGGTAGCGCCGGTGTAGAAGATATTTGGTGAAGCTTCCAACCCTTCATACTGAACCGGATAGAACAACAATCCTTTGTTCTCTTCAATGACAGGAAGCATAGCTTTACGGCTTGATGAAGTCCATCCGCCGAAGATGACAGCAGCTTTATCCTTCTGCAGCAATTTCTTGGCTTTCTCGGCAAAAGTGGGCCAGTCAGACGCACCGTCTTCTACGATAGGCACCAATTGCTTGCCAAGTACACCGCCGGCAGCATTGATTTCTTCAATCGCCATTAAAGAAGCGTCTCTTACAGAGACTTCGCTGATGGACATCGTTCCTGTTAAGGAATGCAGAACGCCGACATTAACCGTTTCTTCCATGTCTGCTGCTGGAGTTGCATCAGTTGGCTCTGCATTCGTTCCATTGTTGCCGCAGCCTGCAATAAACACCATTACTGCCATACATGCCGCCAAGATGAAGATGAAACCTTTGCTTTCACTTTGTCTCTTTTCTCCCATTCTCTCTCCACTCCTTAAAAAAGATGAACTACATCATTTATGTTAGTGCAATGTGACTTATATGTCAATATAGTTAACGCAATATTACAGATATAATACAAAAAAACTGTTTTCAATGTGTCAATTTTTTTAATTCTTTCTGAAAGTGTACCAATTAGGCTCAAATTGTGTTATGTAATATAACATAAAATAGTGTTCTTATTTACATACTTTTTAGAAACGAATATAATGGGAGAAAACCTTCTAACGAAGTAATTCAACGATGTACATTTGTGATTTTGGGGAGGACGGATACATTGCATTTTACAGAAAGAGAGAAGGAAAAACTCTTAATCACTGTAGCGGCGGACTTGTCCCGCAAGCGGTTGAACCGCGGGTTAAAGCTTAATTATGTGGAAAGCATGGCCTTGATTACATCCGAAATACTTGAAGGGGCTCGGGATGGGAAGACGGTTGCCCAATTGATGGAGTTTGGAACCGGCATTCTCAACAGTACACAGGTGATGGAAGGGGTGCCGGATATGATCCATGAAGTGCAAGTGGAGGCGACTTTTCCGGATGGCACTAAGCTGGTTACCGTACACCAACCTATACAAAGAGCGGAGTGATGGCATGATTCCTGGGGAGTACCGCGTGAAAGCAGGATTTATTGAAATAAATAAGGATAGAAAGTCGATAGAAGTTTTTGTGCAAAATCACGGTGATCGACCGATTCAGGTCGGCTCGCATTTTCATTTTTTTGAAGTGAATAAGGCATTGCGATTTCCGCGGGTTGAAGCTTTTGGGATGAGGTTAGATATACCATCGGGAACGGCGGTGCGGTTTGAGCCCGGTGAGGAGAAGCCGGTTCAATTGGTTGAGATGGGCGGTCTAAGAGTGGTGCATGGGTTAAACGGGTTAACCAAAGGTTTGGCGATACAGGGCCAGATGAGTGAAGAGTCCAGCCGTACATTGAAACGATGGGAGGGATGATATCTTGAATCGAATGGATAGGAAGTCCTATGCGTCCATGTTCGGTCCTACAACCGGCGATGCGGTCAGGCTTGCCGATACGGATTTATGGGCAGAGATTGAACGGGATTATACCGTGTATGGAGACGAATGCAAATTCGGCGGTGGTAAGGTGATTCGCGATGGGATGGGGCAATCCAGCCAGATGACCCGGGAGCAAGGGGTATTGGATACTGTCATCACCAATGCGGTCATTATTGATCACTGGGGAATTGTTAAAGCCGATATTGGTTTGCGCGATGGTATAATTGTTGGCATCGGCAAAGCAGGGAATCCGGATATCATGGACGGTGTGGATGCGAATATGGTTGTCGGTGCAAGCACCGAAGTAATTGCAGGAGAAGGCAGAATTGTCACGGCTGGAGGCATTGATGCACATATTCATTTCATATGTCCGCAACAGATAGAAGTAGCGCTTGCCTCGGGAGTAACGACCATGATTGGCGGCGGAACGGGGCCGGCTACCGGTACGAATGCAACGACTTGCAGTCCGGGGGCTTGGCATATCCACAGGATGCTTGAAGCGGTTGAAGCCTTTCCGATGAATATTGGTTTGTTGGGCAAGGGGAATTGTTCTTTTCCTGAACCGCTGGTA
>DASWUO010000102.1:0-5935 GCA_036401615.1 Bacilli bacterium
TGGCTACCTTGGCCGGAGAGCCAAATGAAAGGGTAAAGGGAGGGATTTTGCTTCTCTCCGTGACTAATGAACCAGCCCCTATTAAAGCATACTCCCCAATTTCAGCTCCATTCAGGATAATTGCTCCCATCCCTATTAAAGAGCCCTTCCCTACTTTGCATCCATGAATAATCACCCCATGTCCCACAGAAACCTCATCCTCAATTAATAATGGCTGATTCGTATTAACATGGCCAATGGTTCCATCCTGAATATTGGTTCTTAAACCAATTCTGACAGGGGCCAAATCACCCCGCAGCACCGTATTAAACCAAACAGAAGAATCCATCCCTATGCTGACATCACCAATAACCTGCACACCTGCAGCCACAAAAACAGATGCATGAATAAAGGGAACAATCCCCTTAAATGAATGGATCACTCCCGCTCACCCCTGTTAACTCTTGATTTCAATCGTCTCTTCTTCCGAAATGTAAGTGCCGTTAATCATGCTGCTGCCCAATTTAGTTACCTGAACCACAGTTCCATGCTGCTCGTCTTCCCCGATTCTAACCAATCCCAAATGCATCATCATCTGAAGGATTCTTTGTTCTAGAATGATTTCCGGACTGTCATAATAGAACGGTTTGATAAATTTGCACAGTACAGGTCTTAATGAATCAAGCGTAACCCATTTCCGGCATAATCGGTCGATCCAATGCACAATGGATTGCATATTGTGAATCGGACCTTTATACAATCTTAGCCACAATCTGTATATTTGTAAACTATCCTCTCTCTTTTCGGCAAGAACCAGTTTCAAACCCTTTTCCGTCAGAGTCAGCTTATTATCCTCTTCATTAATTAAAGTATTGTAAAAACAATAGTCATATATAAAAGAAAGCCGGTTGGGATATTCCTTAAACCGCCTTCCATAGCCAAATCGCCATCCGCTTTTTGTGACTGGATCTTCCTTAACCGTAAAGCCGTCTAAAATTTGTTGAATTTGCCTTTTATACATGGATCCATCCGTTGTAAGAGCTACATCCTGATGATGAACAAAACGCAGAAAATGATAAATGTCTTCGGCGGCTATCTTTTGTTCATCCCGGTATACTCCAGGTTCTTCTATCGTGTGGAGCGAGGTTAAAAATCGGCTTGTCAGCACATCACTAAACCTGCGTTTAAGATCTTTAGGTACTTGAAACAAGTATTTTGTTTGTTGCGAGTATCCGTTGAATAACCAGCCCCGCTGCTTGAATTTGGCAATGACTTCTCTGGGATTCCAGCTTTCGTTATCTTCCTTAATAAACTTCGTTTGCTGCACTCTTGCAATCATTTCTTCTAAACTGAACGATTCTCTTTGATCAAACAGAAGTGAGTTAAGGAACCTCAAATCCTCCGGACTCATCCCTTGAATATATTTATCAAAAACTTCTCGTCTGTTCACAGCAGAGAGAATGGATTGAATCAATTCGTTCTTCGAATGGCCGTTGCATTCACATTCATAATTAACGGCGATTTTACTTAATTGTTGGATATCCGCATAACTTAGCATTTCCGCTAGATTCATAAACACACACCCCCATATAGTTGTTACTATTACCATTATGGGCTGTGCGGGGTGAATGTATTCAGAAGGAAGTTTACTCTGGTCATTAAAAAACCCCCAACCCTGGCGGGTGGAGGTTTATGCTTATGCTCTTATTCGTGATAACCAATTCATAATCAGCAATGCGCAGAACAAACCCAGAAGGGAGATGGCCAACAAATAATCAGGAAAACTCTGAATGGGATTAACCTTTAGAAAGAATGGATCACTTATGCTCGCTACGGGAACAAATTTAAACGTGCCTGAGTTGTTGGGAGAATCAATATTGCCGTCCCCGAGCGCGCTTGCTGCCGGAAACAGACCGCTTAGATTATCGCCTTTCAAGGATAATGAATCTTCGCTCAAGATGGAATAAATAAAACCAATCATAAACAAAGCTAAACAGCTTGCAATAATCACAGTCATCTTCATCCGCAACCTATAAGAAATGCTATAAACACGATCCGGAATGGGAATACGCCAAGCTTCGTCCGAATAAATCCGGTCCATGACGCTGCTTCTAATTCTAGAAGTCTTCACCGGATCAACCAAACGAATGGCTGAAGTATGAATTAAGGTCATACTCTCTCTCCATATATTAAATTCCTCAGAACAAGAACTGCAGGTTTCAAGGTGAACATCCACTGCAATCCGATCTGAATCATCTTCCGAAAAATCCCAATAAGTTCCAAGCATGTCTTGTACTTCTTCGCATTTCATCCCTATTTCATCCCTTCATACTCCTCTAGAATTGGTTCAAGAAAGTATGGCTCTAATTGAGTTTTAACACTTGCCCTTGCCCTGAATAACAATGATTTAACCGAACTTACGGTTTGTTCAAGAATATTGGCAATCTCCTGATAATCCAACTGTTCGTATTCCCGAAGGATTAAGGCGGATCGTTGTTTCTCGGGCAAGTTGTTTATTGCATCCCGAACCATAAAAACTTTCTCATTGCGCAGCATGGTCTGTTCCGGTAAGGTTTCGAAAGCCGTCTGCGGAGTATAGCCGCTCTGTTCCAGGGAAACCTTCCCATTCTTCTGCTTGCGCAATTCACTTAATACGGTATTTCTGGCGATTGTATATAACCAAGTAGAAAAAGAAGCCTCTACCTCACGGAAAGTTTGCAGACTGCGATAAGCTTTATAGAAGGTTTCTTGGCAAAGATCTTCGGACATGGCCTCCAAACGCGAAGTTTTTAGCATATGATAGATAAACGCAAGGATCTTACGTTCATATCTGCTGACTAGTTCGGAGTAGAGTTGGACATTTCCATCTTTAATTTCTCTTATCAACTGGGAATCAGTCAAACAGGTGATCCTCCTTGCCAGTGCAAAGTTTTACCACCCGGTTACTTGATAACATTATTACCGTTCGGGTATTAAAAAGTTGCGCTAATATTATTAATATTCTTGCATTTAAATCTCATCCGTAGTTTAAAGTTCTTGATGTGAAGCTATAAATCCTTCTTTTTCGACAAAAGTTTATGAAAATTTATTTAATGGAGGCTTGAATATTCTTATTCTAAAAAGTTCCTGATTATAACATCTCTTCCTAAACATAAATATATGGGGATAAAAAAAACCACCAATCAGGTGGGAGCACAAGAGTGCAATTAGAATAGGAGTGGAGAGAAACCATACTGTTGTACAGTATAATGTATCCGCTTTCTTTTTGTCAATATATATTTCAATATAAATTTTTTAATAATGGATGGTATAATCCATTTGTTTTAATGCTTCTTTAGCCTTGTCCATATCGGCTTCATTGCGAAAGGATAGTTTAAGTACTCCGGGAACATCCAATCGGCTTTCATTGATTTGAATATTGCTTAAATTAATACAATGGTCACCTAATTGAGTTGTAATTCGGCCTATCATTCCAGGATGGTCAGGAACATCCACATAAATTTCATAAATAGACGAAATTAACCCTTTCCTTCTTTCCGGAAGTTGATTTCTAAACGTGTTTGCAGAGCGGAATTGCTCTTCAATCCCCGTACCATCCCTGTTCTCCAACAGCTCAATAAACCGGTGGACTTGAATATTCCAATCTTTAAGCATCCTTAATAAAACTTCACTGTTGTTTAATAAGATATCACGCCAGATGATCGGTTCGCTTGACGCGATCCGGGTTATATCACGAAAGCCTCCCGCTGCTAATAAAGAATATAAATCATTCGTTTTGTTATAATCATAAATTTGATTTACCAGGGCAACAGCAATAATATGAGGCAGATGACTGACCGCTCCCACAATTTCATCATGGAGAGAGGCATCAATGCGGATAATCTGGGCTTTTGTATATTTTAATAAATCATGCAGCTTGGTATAGACGGATTCCGGCACATCCTCTGTTGTAGTCAAAACATAGAATGCATTCTCAAATAAATAAGAAGATGCCGCTTCAACTCCTGAACGTTCTTTGCCGGCCATGGGATGCCCGCCAATAAAGAATATATTGTCCTTTTTCAACTTGCCCGCACAAATGGAGATGGATTCTTTGGTGCTTCCTACATCGGTTATAATACATCCAGGTTTTAAAGGCAATCCGCTTAATTCATATAAATACTGCTCCAGATTCCCAACAGGCACGCATAGGAATATAAAGTCGGCGTCTAGGGCCGCTTCTCTTAAAGAGGTGGTGGCTTCATCCACAACTTCTCTTTTCAAATATTTCTCAACCGATTTCATATTGGGCGAATGACCGACAACATGGATCCCGGGTTTGCCTTTAAAACATAGGGCTAAAGAGCCGCCAATTAATCCAACACCAAATATGGCTATTTTCAACATCTCATTCACTCATTTTCTATTAGACTAAAACTGAAATTTCGCTTAATACGGACTTCAATGTTTCGATGAATTTTGTATTCTGCTGCGGGGTTCCAACGGTTACGCGTATGGATGCGGGAAACCCCAATTTATGTCCGCCGCGAACGATGATTCCTTTACGCAGCAACGCATCAAACACAAGCTCAGCCGGACGATTCAAATGCAGCATAATGAAATTTCCGTGCGCCGGAAAATAAGTTAGATCCATTCCGGTAAACTCGCTGGTTAAGTACGTAATTCCTTCAGCATTTTGCTTCTTGCAATGTTCAATGAATTCCTGGTCTTGGAGAGCTGCAACGGCGGCTGCTTGAGCAAAAGTTGTCGTATTAAAGGGCTCTCTTACCTGGTTAATATAACGAATAATCTCGGGATGCCCGATACCAAAGCCGATTCTGAGCGAAGCCAGTCCGTAAATCTTGGAGAATGTACGCAATAAAACAATATTCTTGTGTTCTTGTAATAAGCCTAAGCTGTCAGGATAATTCGAAGAAACGTTATACTCATAATAAGCCTCATCCAGCACTATAAGCACATGGGATGGAACACTCTCAATAAATTGTTTTATTTCCTGATGGGTGACCATGGTGCCTGTAGGATTATTGGGATTGCAAACCCAAATGACTTTGGTTTTATCCGTCACTTTGTTTAGCATCCCTTGCAGGTCATGTGTCCCCGCCTTTAAAGGCACCTCCAAACAGACTGCCCCTTCGATCACTGCGTTATGCCTGTATTGAGGAAAGGTTTGTTCCGCCATAATGGTTTCGTCACCGCGGACCAGAAAAGCCCGGGCGATCATCAGGATGACTTCATCAGACCCGGCGCCGAAGATCAATTGGTTTTCCTCTACATTGTGAAACTTGGATAAAGCCTGGGTTAACTCCGTACTTGCGCCATCTGGATAGATATGAGTGTAATTCAGCTTAGAAATAACAGCTTCTTGGACTTTGGGCGAGCATCCGTATGGATTCTCGTTGGAGGCCATCTTGGTAATATCCTCCAATCCCAACTCCCGCTTTACTTCCTCAATCGGTTTTCCGGGTTGATACACGGGCAAATGAACGATTTCTTCTTTCGGCTTCACGTTGAACACCTCTTTCTTTTTTTAGAAAGCTATGCTTTTAATTGTGCTACAAACTGGCGAATTTGCAATAAGCCGCTTTCTTTAGTTTCGGAACGGGCCAATAGGGGCAGCACTTCTTCAATTTTTCTAACTATGGCGCTTCCTACGATTACCCCGTCACAGAGTGTGGAAAAATGCTTGAATTGTTCGTTGTTGGATATGCCAAAGCCAACAGCTATCGGTAGATGCGTAGATTGCCTTACAGTAGCTATAAAGCTGTCTACTCCTTCGTAAAATTGAACCCTCTCTCCGGTCACGCCCATGGAAGATACACAATACACAAATCCGGCGGCATGCCCGGCTATATTCATGACTCTTTCTTTGGATGTTGGAGCTACAAGCGGAATCAGATGGATATTATAAATGAGGGACAGCTTCCTGACCGCTTCATCCTCTTCGATGGGTAAATCC
>DASWUO010000103.1:0-3280 GCA_036401615.1 Bacilli bacterium
ACCAACTGTTATCGTCTATATGCCCCCATGCAGGAGGCACCGTAATGAACTATGGCTCATCTCTGGTATGCCCGCTGCATTATTGGAGCTTTGATAAAAGCACGGGAGTCTGCACCACTTTTCCCAGTGTCGGACTTGAAACCATCGAAGTTACTGAACGTGATGGCTATTTATTTACCGCAATTGCTTAAGGTCCAAAAAGGAACTTATAATTAGAATGACATTAGAAAAAGCAACGATAAGGTCGCAAAAAGTCCTTGTCATTGCTGAACTCCGCCCAAACGGCAGGAGGGAATTGAATAAGATCCTTTTTGGACCTTGTTAGTCATATGGGAACATCCATTTTCGATATAAGGTTCTTTTAGGATCTTACTCCTTAATAAGAAAGAATCCCGCCAGTCGCTGCCGATCGATAAACCCCATCGATCTCCTGGGCCAGCGAGAAATCTTTGCCCGTGACCCCATGTTTGTCGTGAGTTGATAATGTTATGGTCACCTGATCATATTGGATTAACAGATCCGGATGATGATTGGCCTTCTCTGCCAGGTCCGCTACAGCATTAATAAAGGCAATCGATTCTTTAAAATCCCCGTGTTTAAACTTTTTCGTAATGCTGTTATTCTCGTATTTCCACTGTTGCAGCTTGCCCAAATACAGGGTTACTTGTTCCTCGGATAGCTTACACATACTCATTCAGCCTCCCTTATAATAGTATACCCATACCTGAAATATGCTCCTTGGTTCTCGGCGACCCTAGATAATGAATGAACCGGTATATATCCTGCAAATGCTCGTCAAAAGGAAGATTTTTAATTTCCTGGTCATTTTCCGGGAAAGCTTCATAAGGGGTTTTCGCCCGCCCAACCAATCGGTGATCCGAGGATTCTTCCTCTTCAAACAGCTTTCTCAACAGGTTAATTTCTTCATCCGTGGCCTCTATCTCAAATTCATAGTTGGCGCCCTCTCCTTGGGGCACGATCTCCCGCGTACCTACACTAGCCCAATATCTCTTTCTATCCATAGCATATCTCTCCTCGAAAAATAGGGTTTATTCTTTTTACCCTGTTCAGCCGACCCTGAAACACTCGATTTCAAGATCCGCTGCCAAGCTGAACCGATCCTCACAGCAAAGGAGAGAACAAACGGGCCAGCACTTCACGTGCCTTCTGGTAACGGGAGCGCTGCATGAATTTGGCCATCGTCACTTCACGGCTATCCAATAAATCCTGAAGGAAATCGGACTCAATCCGCTGGATCGTCTTCCTGTCAAACATGACCGCATTCAGCTCAAAGTTGCTGAAGAAGCTGCGCATATCCAAATTAGCCGTACCCACGGTGGCCAGCTTATAGTCAATAATCATCACCTTAGCGTGAATAAACCCTTTCTCGTATTGATAAAATTTAACCCCGGCGCGCATCAGTTCCTCCAGATAAGACAAGGAGGCCAACTCCACAATCTTGGAATCCGCCACACCGGGAATGATAATTCGCACATCCAACCCGCTGACCGCTGCGGTTTTTAACGCCATCATGATACTTTGGTCAGGGATAAAATAAGGGGAAGTAATATAGATATGACTAGTTGCCGTAGTGATAGCAGCGAAATACATTTCCAGAATGCCTTCGCCTTGGGTGTCCGGACCGCTGGAAATCAACTGTACCTGTTCGTTTCCCGGGCATTGGTGAACCGGAAAATAACGGTGGTCTTCTATTAGCTTCTCCCCGCTTACAAAAAACCAATCAATCAGGAAGGTATGCTGCAGAAAATTAACCGCATCCCCTAACATTCGCATATGGGTATCCCTCCAATATCCAAGCTTGGGGTTGCTGCCCAAATGTTCATCCCCGACATTCATCCCGCCAAGAAAACCGATGATGCCGTCAACCACTACAATCTTACGGTGATTCCGGTAATTCATCCGTTTGTTAAAGAAAGCGACAAGCAGCGGCAAGAAGCTGTGAACCTCCACCCCAGCATCTTTGAGCTCCTGAAGAAATCCATTAGCCAACTCATAGCTTCCGAGCCCATCGTAAATAAAACGAACCTTGATGCCTTCCCTGGCTTTACGAATCAATACCTCCTGAAACCGGCAGCCGATCTGGTCGGCTTTGAAGATGTAATACTCCAGATGGATGTGATCCTTGGCCTGCTCCATACTTTCCAGGATCGCATCATAGGTATCCTTGGCATTATTATAAACGATCATTTCATTACATTGCGTAATAGGACAATCCATCAGGTTCTTAAGCAGCCCAAACAAGCGGTCCTCATGGTGCATCTGCTCATTGCTGAATTCACCCGGGTTGTTAATTATTTTACAGCTGTTAATGATATGCGACCGGGTCACTTCCGCCATTCGGCTGCCTTTATGCCTTACCTTCCTGCGTTGCCTGTATTCCGTAGCCAGAAAATAATACATCACGAATCCAATAAAAGGAACAATAAATAAGATCATCAGCCATGCAATCGTTTTAGTAGGGTGGCGAAATTCCAGGATGAGAATAGTGGCAATCTGAAAGATAAACACGAGCAGGATTAAAACCAGCCAAGCCATGATGCACCTCCTTTGCTTAGTTTATTATGCTCTAATTATTAGAAAATTGAGTATAACAACATATACTTTCTAATAATTCCAGAAAAATAAGGACCCTGCGGTCCTTATCTCGTAATCTATATAGTAGTCCTTCACATTTAATTGTCTATTACCGGATTAACATTCGGCTGTATGCCTTGATTAGTTTGGTTGGCTTGATTCATTCTGCTCTTGGCTACCTTGAGATAACCGTAAACGTTCTGCAGCTCGCTGTCCTCGACAAACCGCAATTTCATCGATCCCGCTGTTTCATAGATATAGGGCTTCAACGCTGTAGCTCCGCCGCCAATGACATAGAAACATTGAATATCCGGGTACCTCTTCCAGCGCTTCTTAATATGATCCACTATACGCAATGCCGCCCTGGAGAAATAATTATCGACAATCGGTTTGATATCCGCCTGACCCTCACCTAGTCGCTGAATGACAAAATCGCGGGTTTTAATGCGCTGCACCAGCTTAGTCCGGCTTGGAAAAGAATAACCATAGGCGTCTTCAACATCCCGGATAATGGAATCCAGATAAGTTGCCAAACCCATCTGTTCTCCGGAGCTGAATTGATTGTCTATGCCCATCCGCTTGATCACCGGGAAATCCGTAGTTAAAGCGCCGATTTCACATACACCAATGCAGCCGTAATAAATTTCTTCATCCTTCACCTGCAGATTGTCGTGAGTAGCCATAT
>DASWUO010000104.1:0-8462 GCA_036401615.1 Bacilli bacterium
ATCCGTCTGGCCTGTCGAAATGAACTCATGTGTATGGGCTTCAACACCCGGGGTAATTCTGAGTAATATCTTTACAGTCTTGCCCTTGGAAGAAGCGATATCATTCAACATTTGCAGTTCTACAAAGTTATCGACAACAAAACATCCGATTTGGGCATCAATGGCCATAGATAATTCTTCCATGGTTTTATTATTGCCGTGGAAATGAATTCGCTCCGATGGAAAACCTGCTTGCAGGGCTGTATACAATTCCCCGTCCGAAACCACATCAAGCGATAACCCTTCTTCCTCAACAATTCTGCACATCGCCATTACACAGAATGCCTTACTTGCATAAGCCACTTGAAATTTCAACCCGGATGACCGGAAGGATTCCATATATTCGCGTGCCCGTTGGCGAATATGAGCCTCATCCATGACATAAAGCGGAGTGCCAAACTGCACCGCTAAATCTGAAGTATCGCATCCGCCAATTTCTAAATGCCCTTTATTGTTTATTCTGCTTGTCCCATGTAAATGCAACTTGCTCAGCCCCATTCGCAAAATTGATGTAGATCATAACATAAGGATACCTGTTATTTATACAATTGCCAATGGATTTATCGCTTTTAATTTGTATTTTTTGGCGGCTGCTTCGTTGAATCCTGTGTTTTATTAATACTAGGCCTTCGGGTAACACTGAGTACAGGCAGGCGAATAAGCAGTGATAAGAAGGCTTTGGCGTTAAATGGAATGAAAGGCCACATATAAGGTGTGTTATAAGATCTTTGCACAGTAAGAAGCAATATAAACAGAGTGGCCCCTACAACCAAACCAGGCACCTTAAACAAAGCTACACTTAACAATAATGCTAAACGTACAATTCTATTAGCGAGTCCGAGCTCATAACTGGGTGTAGCAAACATTCCAACGGCAGCAACAGCTGTGTAAAGCAGAACTTCATTAACAAACAATCCGGTTTGTACGGCAATATCCCCTATAAGGATCGCCGCAATTAAACCTGCAGCCGTAGCTAAGGGAGTGGGGGTATGCACAGCAGCCATCCGCAGGAGATCAATGCCGATTTCCGATAATAGAAACTGAAGAATAATCGGCAAGTTGCTCTTCTTATCCGGTCCGATAAAGTCGAACGCCGGCGGCGTTAAATCAGGCTGAATCACAAACAAAAACCATAACGGAAGAAGGAACAGAGAAGCAAAAATACCAAAAAATCTAACCCATCTCATATAAGTTCCGACAAACGGGGTTTGCCTGTACTCCTCCGCATGCTGCGTATGATGAAAGAAAGTTGATGGCAATATAATAACACTTGGCGATGTATCTACAAACAAGATGACATGCCCTTCAAGTAAATGGGCTGCGACAACATCGGGACGCTCTGAATAACGAACCAACGGATAAGGATTCCATCCTTTGCGAATCAACGCTTCTTCCAATTGTTTATCAGCCAAGGGTATACCATCTATTTGGATATCCGCCAGTTTCTTTCTAACGGATTCCACCAACTGCAAATCTGCAATATCATCAATATACCCAAGGCAAACATCGGTCATTGTTCTTCGGCCCACCTTCATCATTTCCGTCTTGAATCGGGGATCACGAATTCTCCTGCGAACCAAAGAGACATTGACCAGCATCGTTTCAATAAAACCGTCCTTGGCCCCGCGAACCACTTTCTCCGTCGAAGGTTCTTCCAATCCGCGCACAGGAAATTTTTTGGCATCAATGATAATGGCGCATGTTTGGTTCTCAACAAATAAAGCAGACCCGCCCGCCAGAACTTTATTGATCGCTTCATCCATCGATGAAACTTCTTCAACCTGGATATGGGGAATGAAATGCCCAATTAAACTCTTTAAGGCGTCGGGTTCCAGTTCGCCTCTTCTTAAATAAGTAAGTCTTTGGATCACTTCGGTTAAAACTTCATCCTTGGCAAATCCGTTCAGATACAATAAACCCGTCTTGTGGCCGCCAAACTCCATTTCCCTAAAGAGCACATCAAAACTTTGATGCAGGCCAACCCTCTGCTCTAAAATTTTGACGTTCTCCTTGATAGTTAATGCTATTTGTCCAGACATATGGAAAGCTCCCTTTAATTTCTATATCTATTAGTATGGATACAAAGAAGAACGGATAATCGTTGCATTATCTTCCAATTCCGGAAAGCAAAAAGCCAGACAGCTTATTGCGCTATCTGGGCTTTGATGGATTGCAGTATTTTCTTCTCCAGCCGGGAAACCTGCACTTGTGAAATGCCCAAGCGATTGGCCACTTCGGACTGGGTTTGGTCACGGTAATAACGAAGGTAAACAATCAACCGTTCTCTTTCGTTTAAGGCGTTGATCGCATCATTTAGAGCTATCTTCTCAAACCATTTATCCTGCGATTCATCAGCAATCTGATCCATCAGGGTGATGGGATCCCCATCGTTCTCGAACACTGTCTCGTGTATGGATGTAGGCGGCTTATTGGCCTCCTGGGCGAAGACTACTTCTTCCGGTGAGATTTGGAGGGCATCGGCTACCTCTTTAATATTCGGAATCCGACCCAAGTCTCTCGAAAGCTCATCCTTGATCTTCCTCACTTTATTGGCTAATTCCTTTAGGGAACGGCTCACCTTAATGGTACCGTCATCCCTTAAGAAACGTTGAATCTCCCCTATGATCATGGGTACAGCGTAGGTTGAAAACTTAACCTCGTAGGACAGATTAAATTTATCTACCGATTTCAAGAGCCCGATACAGCCAATTTGAAACAGATCCTCGGGTTCATATCCTCTATTAAGAAACCGCTGCACGATCGACCAGACCAACCTTATATTACAATTCACCAAGGTATCCCTGGCTAAAGAGTCACCCGATTGACTAAGCGCAATTAATCTCTTTACTTCACTATCTTCAAGATATCTATGAGAGGCATGTTTCAAATTAACATCCATAACTCATCCCCTAATTATATAAAGCTTTCTTAGATTCGATCCGCTTGGACATGGTCAATAAAGTGCCTTTGCCGGGCGATGAAATAACCTCCAGCTGATCCATAAAGTTCTCAATGATCGTAAAGCCCATTCCGGACCTCTCAAGCTCGGGTTTAGACGTATACAGCGGTTGTTTGGCCTGCTCCAAATCCTCGATCCCCCTGCCTTGATCCTCAACAGTAAGGTAAAGTGTATCATTGGCGATCTCGGCGGAAATGGTAATGACCCCGTCACCCCGGTTGTCATACCCATGAATAATCGCATTCGTTACGGCCTCCGATACCACGGTCTTAATATCGGTTAATTCATCCAGGGTCGGATCCAATTGGGAGGCAAAGGCAGCAACAGTCACTCTGGCGAAAGCTTCATTCTCCGACTTGCTGGCAAACTGCAGTTTCATAAAATTGGCCTCGTTCACGATACCACCCCCAAGCTGGAAAGTGCGAGCCTTTCGTTATCTTGAATGGTCAATATCTTGAAGAAACCTGACATTTCAAACAAACGGTAAATTGCCGGGTTAATATCACAGACGACCATCTTGCCGCCCTTGCCGGTAATTTGTTTGTAGCGTCCCAAGATAACACCGAGTCCCGAGCTGTCCATGAAATCTAAATCTTTCATGCTCAGGATAATATGGCTGCTGTCGCCTTTCTCTATCGCTTCTTCCATACGCGCTTTGACCAGATGGGCGTTGTGGTGGTCCAATTCGCCTTTCAGCCTGACAATTAAAGCTTTTCTGTGGTGCTCCATCTCAATTTGCAGACTCAACCAGGTTCACTCCTCTCCTGTGCAGATAAAATCCTTCCTAAAGGGTTGTCTGCACTCATGAACACTATTTCTACACTTGAAACCGGGATTCCTGCCCTTCGACAAAACTAGAAGTAAAGGGTCAAAATTCGACTTTTTACCCAACAGGATTTTCTTAAACTCCAGTTCAGTTTAATTCAGGAACATCTTTGAAGTTGAACGTTTGAAGAGCGTCCACCAACCCGCTTTTTTAATCTCTACCGGAGAGACAATAATAAATTCGGTCACCACTTGGTCTCCATTATAAACAATCAATTTGCCGATATCCTGGCCATATTTAATCGGGGCTTGCAATCCGCCAGCCAGTTTCAGCTCATGCCTTATTTGATTCTTGGCTCCGCCTTTTTTCATCAACACACTATATTGATGTTTGGCTGCAAGGGGAACTGAAGAAATATTAGCCTTATCCACCTTCAAGGTACCCATCATCTCACCCGTCTTAAATATAGGGAAATTGGTGTATTGCGAGAAAGCATAGTCAAATAAATGGGTCACCTCGGCATTCCGTGTTTTGGTATTCGGCTCACCCATGACTACTGCAATGACACGAAACCCATCTTTTTTGGCCGTGGCGGACAAACAAAATTTGGCTTCACTCGTATAACCGGTTTTTAACCCATCGGCCCCCGAATAAAACCGCACCAGCTTATTGGTATTCACAAGCCAGAACGGACTGTCCGTGTCCTTACGTAAATAGTCTTGATATTTGCTTGTAAACCCGGTGATCTTCTCATATTTCAACAATTCCCTGGACATAAGGGCAATATCATGCGCCGAGGAGTAATGTCCTGCCGCAGGCAGTCCGTTGCTGTTAAGAAAGCGGGTGTTTTTCATCCCCAACTCTAGGGCCCGTTCATTCATCATTTCCACAAAATTCTCTTCTGAACCGGCTATTTTCTCTGCCATGGCGACCGAAGCATCGTTTCCTGAAGCCATCGCAATGCCCTTCAACAGATCTTCAACCGTCATTTCTTCGCCCTGCTCAAGGAAAATCTGTGATCCCCCCATAGAGGCGGCAAATTCACTTGTGCTTACTTTCTCATCCCATTGTATCTTTTTCTGGTCCAGAGCCTCCATGATAAGGAGCATCGTCATAATCTTCGTAATACTGGCTGGCGGCAGATGCTCGTGACTATTCTTCTCATAAATGATCGTACCCGTGTCTGCATCAATCAATAGAGCCGATTTAGCGTTGGGAGCAAGATCAATGGGCTTTTTCTTGACCTCTTCGGCAAACAATCCTGCTGGAAATACAAAGAATATCAATAGACACATACCTGCTATAACAATCGACCGTTTACCATTCTTCCTCATACTCTCCATCTTTCCCTTCATTCTATTTACGTTAAGATGTAATGTTATTTATTCTTGACTTTTTTTATGAAAAATATTCCATTCGAAAAAAAACACCCCGGCGGTGGAAAGGTTCTCCGCTGGAGTGTTGAATGCTTACAAGAGCCGGCTAAATTAACTGTGTTGTTCAAACGCTAAACCATTGTTTTTAAAATATACCATCATATGCTCTAAAGGCCTGTCTATCGTCTTGCAAACTTTTCCTATACACACCTTGCCGACGCTCATTCGGCTGAACATGATCTTTTTACCTGCCTTCAGTGTACATTCTCCCCCTGTTTCCCCACCCACCTGCATAGCCGATATGGTGCCCCCAGCCTCTAATTGAGACCCACGGCAAACCGAATCGCTTCCGTAGAAGATAATGTTTCCTTTGGCGTAGACATTGCTTTGCAGCACGCCCTCCCGGCGGATAAGAGCATCTCCATTGGACTTTAAGTTAGAGAGATGGCACTGGTGGATATCGATCAGCACCGAACCTTCCTGGGTCCTTTCAATAGAAAGGTAGATTTCTTGAATCATCTGGTGGATGTCGAGGATATAGTTAATAGAGTCAACTTTGATGATGTTTAACGGACTGGAAAGGGCCATGATTTTTGTTTTAAACTCTGTCATTTCATCGGCATTGATATTCTGCATATTCGAGACACTGGCCAGGATTTCCACAACGGTCTGGGTCAGTTCTTTGTATTTGCTTTCAACCAAGATCATAAGGATTTGCCCGAATGAAACTTCCTTGCCCTTAGCCTCCAAGATCGTTAGCAGAGTTCTGACCCCTTCAATTAAACCTGTCAGCATATCATTTAATTTCTTCGTGTTCATATATAAACGGTTAAAGATCACCCCGAAATAACCCGAATAGAGTGAGCTTGCTACAATATTGCCGCTAACAATAATACTTCCGGTAGCCGTTATCGTAGCTTTATATACACTACCCATGATGTATACGTTCCCCATGGATTCAATAATCATGCCGTCCAGAACATTGCCATAAATGATAATATCCCCGGAAAACACAATATTGCCTTTCTCCAAATCCACATCGCCTGTAACCACATAAGAAGGGTTGATGTCGAAATATTTGACCTTCTGCCCTGTCATTCGCGGTCGGCCTTCTTTTTGAGCAATGACCTCGCCCGCCTCATTAATCATAACATGGTCTTTGGCTACAACAATCACATCATTAGGAGGAGAAGGCTTGACAATATTCCCGAACACATCATAACCGACCGCACCTTCCACCATTGGAATTTTACGGGCTATGACATCCCCCATCTTTGCAGAAGGAATTCGTAAATGGTTTCGAAAATCAATGGTCCCCCCTACATCTTGATAATTATTCTGCTCAATCTTCTCGCTGAAAAATAATTCAAGTCTTGCATCTTGGCTTGGAGTGGGCTCTAAACCATGCGCTATTACAATCGGTTTAAAGGTAGGCATGCGAAGTTCCTGGTAAATTATAGTCGGTTTCAGGTTCTTCGTAATGGCCATTTTCCCTACTTCCGTTAAAATTTCGGAGAAGGTTACGGATTCCAAAACCATGTTTCGATCTTCTTCAGCTTCCAAGACCAAGCTTTGGGTAGATTCTTTATCGATTAAATTCCAACTGTAGCGTTCAAGGGAAATGAGGTGGAAATACACATACATTTTATCATCTGACACCTGCAAATTATACATGGGCTTAACCGCTATATCCCACTCCACTTTATCCCCAAGCTCTAAGGAGACTTGTTTAGTGATCAAACTGCCGTTGATGCGCAATTGTACAGGTTCCACCGCTTTAATCATTACAACATCTTTATTATCTGCTAAATCATATATGATTTTATTATCCTCGACCTTGGCCCAGCCTTTTTGAGATTGGTTTAGATTCTTGGGTAGCCCGTGTGTTTTAGTTTCTTCAGGAGCATCTGAATATAACTGTTTAATTAAATTAAAAATTTCATCCTCTGAAATTTCCTTAGACACGATATAACACCAGCTTTCTAAAGCCAAAGATTCATTTATTCTTTATTGTAAAATAATTTTACACGGCTTACAATGACTTTTTAATTGTTTATAACATAACGGCCTCTCCGTCAACACCGACCACTGCGTATACTAGTGGTTTAAGCGCAACTTTTGCTTTTACAATAGTAAAAGCATCTGTAACCATCACTTGAATTACCTTATTGCGTTCAGTTTCCGTACTATTCGTATATAGTTCAGCAAGTACATCTCCTATAGAAACCTTATCTCCTGCTTTTTTGGCTAAAACAAGCCCTGCTCCCAGATCTATCACAGAATCTTTGGTTTCTCTTCCGGCTCCCAGCATCATTGCCGCTCTGCCTAGGGCTTGTGCCTTGATCTCCGAGATATACCCCTCTGCACCAGAAATCACCGGCAGGCAATGACTGGCGCCGGGCAGTAAATCCGGTTGATCGATTACATGGGGATCTCCGCCTTGTTCGGCAACAAATTGTTTAAATTTGTTTAGACCTTTGCCGTTATGAAGAGATATTGCAAGCATTTGTTTAGCTTCATCGTAGCTCTGGGCCTTTTTCCCAAGAACGAGCATATAAGCGCCGAGAACCAGACACAGTTCTTCCAAGTCCTTAGGCCCTTTTCCTTGTAACGTGTTTATGGCTTCCTTGACTTCGAGGGCGTTGCCGACAGCGAAGCCAAGAGGCTGTTCCATATCGGTTATAACGGCGATGGTTTCCCTTCCAACCTGATTGCCAATTTTCACCATGGCCTGGGCAAGAGCTATAGATTCTTCAAGCGTTTTCATAAAAGCGCCATTCCCGGTCTTCACATCCAAGACAATGGCATCTGCGCCGGAGGCTATTTTCTTGCTCATGATAGAGCTTGCGATTAAAGGAATGGAATTTACTGTTGCGGTAACATCCCTTAAACCATACAGTTTCTTATCGGCGGGGGTGATATTCCCGGATTGGCCAATCACTGCCACTCCGCAGCGGTTGACTTGGGCGATAAACTGCTCCTTGGTTTGTTCCGTCTTAAATCCGGGGATCGCTTCCAGCTTATCAATCGTCCCTCCTGTGTGTCCGAGTCCCCTGCCCGACATCTTGGCGACCGGTACGCCTGCCGCTGCTACAAGGGCTGCCAGCACCAAGGTCGTCTTGTCCCCAACCCCGCCTGTACTGTGTTTATCCACTTTCACTCCATTGATTGTGCTTAAATCCAATTGATCTCCTGAACGGGCCATTGCCATAGTCAAATCTGCGGTTTCCTTGCCCGACATCCCCTGGAAGCATACAGCCATCGTCCATGCCGACATCTGGTAATCGGGTATTTCTCCATTGCAATATCCTTCAACCAAATA
>DASWUO010000105.1:0-3017 GCA_036401615.1 Bacilli bacterium
AAAACAAGCATTGAACAGCCCAATTGGCTGTACGTTGCGGCAAAGCTTCTCGTATACGACCTTTATAAAGAAGCGGCCATTCATCGCAAATACGGCTATTTTGGTTATGGGGACTTTTATTCTCTCATTACCTACCTAACAGATAAGGGCCAATACGGCAGCTATATCCTTGACCATTACAACCGCAGCGAAATCAATGAGCTTTCGGCTTACATCAAGCCGGAACGTGACTTTCTATTCAATTACGTCGGACTGAAGACGTTGTCCGACCGTTATATCATCAAGGGACATGGCGGCGAAATTCTTGAGCTTCCCCAGGAATTATTTATGGGCGTAGCCATGCATTTGGCGATGAAAGAGAATGACAAGATGCACTGGGCCAAACAATTCTACGATGTGCTCAGCAAATTAGAAATGACGGTGGCTACACCGACCTTGGCCAATGCCAGAAAACCTTTCCACCAATTATCCTCCTGCTTCATCGATACGGTACCTGATAATTTATGGGGTATCTATAACGTGGATCAGAGCTTTGCCCAGGTTTCGAAACATGGCGGAGGCATGGGTATCTACATCGGTAAAGTCCGCAGCAGAGGCTCCAATATCCGCGGATACAAGAATATTGCCGGCGGCGTCATTCCGTGGATTAAGAACTACAACAATACAGCCTTAGCCGTGGACCAATTGGGCGTGCGTTCCGGTGCGGTCGCAATCTATCTGGACGTGTGGCATAAAGACATTTTCGACTTCCTGAACCTTAAAACCAATAACGGGGACGACCGGATGAAGGCCCACGATATTTTTCCCGGCGTATGTATTCCTGATTTGTTTATGAAAAAGGTAAGCGAACGGGCTTCCTGGTTCTTGTTTGATCCGCACGAAATCCGCACAATGAAAGGCTATTTTCTGGAAGATGCCTGGGGTGAGGATTGGGAGAAGAAATATAACGATTGTGTAAACGATCCCCGTATCTCCAAAGAAGAAGTGCCAGCTATAGATATTATGAAGAAGATCTTGACCAGCACCTTTGAAACCGGAACGCCGTTTATTTTCTTTAGAGATACCGTGAATCGGGCTAATCCGAATAAACATAAGGGCATTATCTACTGCTCGAACCTCTGCACGGAAATATGCCAGAACATGAGCACCACGGAATCCCTTACAACCACTCACGAGAACGGGATCATTACGACTACCGTCAAAAGCGGGGATTATGTCGTCTGTAATCTTTCTTCGCTTAACTTGGGACGCATGCACAGCAAGGAAGATATTGAACGTGTGGTAACAACACAAATGCGCATGATGGACAATGTTATTGACTTGAATTATTACCCTGTTCCGCAAGCGGAAATTACGAATAAGAAGTACCGTGCGGTTGGCTTGGGAACAAGCGGATATCATCAATGGCTTGCCCAGAATAAAGTGGTTTGGGAATCCGAGGACCATCTGCAGAAAGCGGATGATCTCTACGAGTGGATTAACTATTGTGCCGTTAAAGCATCCATGGAAATTGCCAAGGATAAAGGGGCCTATTCCGTATTCGAGGGCAGCGAATGGGCGAACGGGGAGTACTTTACTTTCCGCGGATATGACAGCGCTGAATGGCTCCAACTTAAGGAGGACGTTGCAAAGTATGGCGTTAGAAATGCCTGGATGTTCGCTATCGCACCAACGGCGTCCACTTCATTGATTGCCGGTTCCACTGCAGGGACAGATCCTATATTTAATAAATTCTTTGTTGAAGAGAAGAAGAATGCGGTTATCCCGCAAACCGCACCGAATCTCAACGAGGAAACGTTCTGGTATTATAAAGAAGCTCACCTTATCGATCAAAAGTGGAGCATTTATGCAGCTGGCAAACGACAACGGCATATCGACCAGGCCCAGTCCTTTAATTTATATATTACCCCTGACATCTCGGCCAAGGATTTTATGGATTTGTATATAGCTGCTTGGGAGCATGGACTCAAAACCGTCTACTACTGCCGAAATCAAAGCCTCGAGGTTGAGGATTGCGTGAGCTGCTCCGCTTAAATCGTTTTTGTGTTAAACTAGTTTGTAACAACTCATATTTCTAGGCGGAGGTCAGCAGATGGATTTACAGAAAAAGAAGCTTTTTAACGAGGACGGCGACCGCGATTGGGGCAAACGGCGCATCATCGGCGGAAATACAACAAACCTGATAGAACTTAACAATGTTAAGTATGAGTGGGCCACCAAGATGTACCGCAACATGATGAACAACTTCTGGATCCCCGAGGAAATTCCTTTAGCCCAGGATGCCAGGGACTATAAAAATTTATCGGATGCCGAACGCAAAAGCTATGATAAAATTCTCAGTTTTCTGATTTTCCTGGATTCCCTGCAAACAGCCAATTTGCCCAATATCAATGAATATATTACTGCACCCGAGGTAAATCTGTGTTTGACCGTCCAAACCTTCCAAGAGGCAGTCCACAGTCAAAGCTACTCTTATATTCTGGACAGTGTTTGCTCTGCTGAAGGCCGGGATCAGATTTATAATCAATGGCGTGATGATAAGCATCTGCTCGCGAGGAATCGGTTCATTACAGATCTTTATGAAAAATTTATCGCCGATTCATCCGTTGTCAATTTGCTCCGCACGATTATGGCCAATTACATTCTTGAAGGTATCTACTTTTATAGCGGATTCAGCTTTTTTTATGCCTTGGGCAGACAAGGTAAGATGCTTGGTACGGTGTCTGAGATTAAATATATCCAAAGGGATGAACTGACTCATCTCGCTTTATTTCAAGGGATTTTTCGCGAAATTCGCAAGGAAAACCCTGAGTTGTTCACACCCGAATTAATTGAGGATCTTCGCCAGATGATGAAAACCGCAGTGGAGAACGAGATCCAATGGGGCCAATACATTACCAAGAATGAAATTCCCGGGCTGAATGAAGATATTATTGATCAGTATATTAAATTCCTGTCTAACGAGCGGCTGAAAAACTTAGGGCTTGAAATCCTCTACCCCGAAGTTATTGACCATC